>JANYBE010000366.1 GCA_025360945.1 Rhizobacter sp.
GAATGAGCGAGCGCTTCCAGACAAGCGACGTCTCGGCGTTGATCACCCAGGATGTCTTGTTGTTGGCCGGAAGCGAAGATCACTATGTCCCGCTGACGCAGTGGTACGACCAGATAAGGATGCTCGGCAACGCCCACTCGATCACCGCGCGGCTGTTTACTCGCAGCGAGTGCGCGCAGAACCATTGCCAGGTCGGCAACTACGGTCTGGCCCTCAGAACCATCGCCAATTGGCTGGATGAAGCGCCGCTTGACGATGCACGCCCTCGTTCGCTCGTGCCAAGTGGGAGGGGCGTCTGAATGGATCACAAAGACCCCACGCCAGATCAGATCCCTGGCAAAGCAGGTGTGACGCGAAATGTCCTGCGCCTGATTTCAGTCTTGCTGGTGTTGCTTCCGCAGTACCGCGCGTTGCGCCGATTTTCCCCAGGCACGTCGGACACCGCAGCGCCGGACCGGTTCGCCGCAAGCCTGGTGGCGCTGGGCCCGACCTTCGTCAAGTTGGGCCAGATGCTGAGTACGCGCCCGGACGTGATGCCGCAGGCCTATGTGGACGCACTCTCCCGCCTACAGGAGCACGGCCCTGAGGTGCCGCGCCAGGTGGTTTACGCCACGATCAGGAATGAACTCGGCAAGCCGGTCGAAGAGCTGTTCGCCGCATTCGAGCCCGAGCCGGTCGCCGCAGCGTCGCTGGCGCAGGTGCATCGGGCCACACTGATGGACGGCCCCGTCGTCGCCGTCAAGGTCCAGAGGCCCGATCTCGAACGCCTCGTTTGCCGCGACCTGGACGCCATGGAGGCGGGGATGGCGTGGCTGTATTGCTTGTTTCCGCGGCGCATGCAGCGGACCAACCTGCGGGCGTTTCTCGCGGAGTTCCGCCGCTACACGCTTCAGGAGCTGGACTTCTCGCAAGAAGGCCGGGTCATTGACCGCTTCCGTGCAAATTTTCAAGGCCGCACAGACGTCAAGTTTCCGACCGTCTTTTGGAGCCATTCAAGCCAACGAGTCTTGACAATGAGCTGGGTCGACGGGCTGCGCCTCCATGAGGCCGCCCAGTCGCTCGACGCGGAAAAAAAACAGCGGCTCGTCGTGCTTCTCGTCGACGTCATGCTGCAGATGTTCGTCTCAGACGGGTTGTTCCACGCCGACCTTCATCCGGGAAACATTGTTTTTCACCGCGACGGCAGCTTCACGCTGCTCGACTTCGGCATGTATGGGGAGTTGACCCAGCGTCAACGGGACCGATTCATCCTGTATTGGTTCGCGGTGGTCCAGCGCCAGACCCGGTGCGCCTTTCACCATTTCAAGGCGCAGACGCAACCGTTGCCGGGCGCAAACGAAGAAGCGTTCTTCGCTCGCTTCGCGACACTCGCCGAGAAGTTTTATTCGTCCCCCTTGAGCGAGATGAGCTTCACGAAGGTCTACCTCGACATGATGTTGGCGGGCTACGAGCACGGGTTCGTCTTTCCGAGCGAGCTGATGCTGCATGCCAAGGCCCTCACGACGGCGGAGGCGCTCATCTTCGTGCTCGCGCCCGATGCACGATTCGAGCAGCTTTCCCGGCCCTTCATCGCGCGCGAGTACGCCGCACGTGCCGGGTCGCTCGATCTTCTCAGGCGGCGCTTCACTCAGCTGGCTCCGGAGCTCTTGCTTCTCGGAGAGATGCTGCCGCCGGAGGCGCTCGACAAGACCTGGGACTGGGAGGCAACCGTCGACGTTTTCGGCGAGATGCGCGATCTGCTCGAGAGCACGGTCCGACGTGCACTGGAAGGTGGAGGATTCTGGCAGGCGCTGGTCGAACGGCATGCCGAGGCGGCGCTGAAGACGACAACGCTTGACGTGTCGGCCAGTGAGCTCATGAAGCAGACATGGGCTCGCTACTATGAACTCGAACCCACGGTGGCGATCCAGCCCACGCTGGGCGCGGTGTTCAGCACCCACGCGGCCGCCCTGATTCTCGCGATGCACGAAACGCTACTTCGGCATGGCGTCGCCGCGGCGGAATCACATGGGCTGATTTACGACATTGGGTGGAGCGTCTATCGGCAAATGGCCGAGCCGCCGTTGCTGATCGCCAGCGCGTTCACGCGCGACCCCCGCAAGCGCCTCAAGCTCGCGACGGATCTGTTCCGTAGCTTCCCCTTTGGTTCCCCGAGCTACGCTTGGCGCGATGTCTCGAGCCCGGACGGCGCCATCGCCTTCGATTGCGTGAAGTGCCCCGTCGCCGAGTTCTTCGCCAGCCACAACGCATCGGAGCTTTGCGTTCAGACGTTTTGCCGGCTCGACTTTCCGCTGGCGCAGACATGGGGCGGGCAACTCGAGCGAAACGGCACGATCGCGTCGGGCGCGGAGCACTGTGACTTCCGCTGGTATCCACGCAGCGCATCAGACGCGCTCGCACCCGCAACGCCAAGCGGCTTGGCCGGGGTCTCCTGATGTGCTTCTCTGCCACGGCGAGCTTCTCTGCGGGTGCACTGCTGCTCGGGATAGGCGCGCTCACGCTGAAATCGGTGAAGCGTCGTCGCGAGTGGCTGTTCGCCGCCATCCCGTTGCTGTTCGCGATCCAGCAACTGATCGAGGGCGTGATCTGGCTGACCTTCAGCGCTGACGCGCCGCTGCTGAACACGGTGATGACGCACGCGTATTCGTTCTTCTCGCATGTGCTGTGGCCGGTCTACCTGCCGGTGGCTGTGCTGATGATCGAGCCGCCCGGTGGGCGCCGGCGCACGCTGACGGCGCTTGTTTTGGCGGGATCCGCTGCAGGTGCCTATCTGCTGTACGTGCTCGTGGCCTTCCCGGTGGTATCGCGGCCGACAGGCCTGCACGTCGAGTACGACTCGCCGCATTTCTTTGCCGCAGCAGTGATGACGCTGTACCTGGTCTCGACCACCGTGAGTCCCCTGCTGTCCACGCTTCAAGGCGTGAAGGTCTTCGGCGCTCTGGCGCTGCTGTCGTTCGGCGCGGCCTACTACTTCTACGCGACTTGGTTCATCTCGGTGTGGTGCTTCTTCGCTGCCTTGCTGAGCACTGTCATCTACATCCACTTTGCGTGGCGACCCAACGAACGCTGCGGCTCGAAGCAGATGCGCAGAGTCCCGATCAACCCTGACACTTTGGAGAAGAGAACATGAGAAAACTACTGACAGCCCTGACCCTCACCGCGGCACTGACCCTCACCGGCTGCGGCTACAACACTTTTCAGACCAACGACGAGCAAGTCAAGGCGAGCTGGGCCGAGGTCATCAACCAATACCAGCGCCGCGCGGATCTGGTGCCCAACCTCGTCGCCACCGTCAAGGGGGAGGCGAAGTTCGAGCAAGACACGCTGACCAAGGTGATCGAAGCGCGCTCCAAGGCCACGTCGATCCAGGCCACCCCGGAACTGGTCAACGACCCCGCCGCGTTCCAGAAATTCCAGGCCGCCCAAGGCGAACTG
>JANYBE010000370.1 GCA_025360945.1 Rhizobacter sp.
CCCTCGTCGAAGTCCACCGACGCCACGGACCATGGCGCAGCAATTCCCAGTGCCGCCTCAAACACCTTCGCAGTCATCTGACTTCCTTACTTCGATGCCCAAACCGCCGCCAGCTTACCCACTCAAAATTCAAGAGAGGCTAATTCGAAAGCTGCATGTTCGAATCTGAGGTGTTGTTTCACATCGGCTCGACGAGCTCGCCGACAGGGCTCCCGCTCAGCCCTTTGCGACCGCTTCGCCGCGTTGCGCATTGGTCATCGCGACGCCGCCAACGCCCCAGGCACCGTCGACGGCGTGAATGACATTCACCCAGATGTGTTCCCTGGGCTGATTGCCACCCGACATCTCGTGGACGATGTCCGTGGCCTCCTCGATGTAGCCGAGCTGCAATTCGCGCGTGGCGAAGGAAAACGATGGCATTTTCCATTCGACGAAGACGACTGGCGTCTCCTTCGATCCGGAGAACGTGTTCTCCCCTGTCAACAGGTGGATCGAGCCCACGACATTGGGCGTGAGGAACTTGTTGCCGCTCAGGCCGTGCCACTTCAGCATGGCATCGCACAAGCGGGTGAAGGCCAGCTTTTCCTGGCCCTTCGGCAGAACGCCTTCCGTGAGGGTGAGGGTGAGAGGCATCGAGGTACTCCGGTGGGGCCAGGTTGGCGCATGCCGAGGGCGCAAGCGTCGCAATCGTTTGAATAACGATCGTTACTCGAGCATGCATAACGATCGTGTTGTCGTCAACGATAATGAAGATTGGAACGAAATTGACTGGAGGTCTCGTGTCTCGAAGCGAGCAAAAATCACAGACACGCCTTCGCATCCTCGAGGCCGCCGGGCGCGGGTTTCGCAGGGTTGGATTCGGTGGCATGGGGGTAGACGGCCTGGCAAAGGAGGCCGGCGTGACCTCGGGCGCGTTTTACGTGCACTTCGACTCCAAGGCGCAGGCGTTCCGCGAGTCGGTGGTTCAGGGCATGGAGAATTTGAGGGGCGGCGTCCTGCACCTCCAGTCGGTTCATGGGCGCGCCTGGTGGCCCGAGTTCGTGCGCTTCTACCTCAGCGCGAAGCGAACCTGCGACCTGTCGGAGAGTTGCACATTGCAAAGCATGCCTGCGGAGATTGCCCGCTCGGATGATGCGTCGCGTGCCGCGTTCGAAGTCGGCTTGCGCGCGGTGGCCGAGGCGATCGTTAACGGGCCTGTTTCACCCGCCGCTCCGAAGGACCTGGGTTCGGCCTGTGCCGCTCTGGCCTCGCTCATCGGTGCCGTCACGCTCGCCCGGGCGGTCGGCAACACTGCCTTTGCCGACCAGATCGCCGCCACCACCGAGCGCGCCATGCTCGGCGCCAAGACATCGGTCGTCCGTGCTCCTGCATCGCGCTCGCGTGCATAGTTAGCGGTGGTGTGAGGAGTGGAAGAGTTCGGATGAGCTCCTCAGTATGGGCATAGTCGATTCATTCGATTGATAAGACAGGGCACGACAAGGCCCGAAGAAGCGCGGCGACATCGCGCGCATCTGACTCGGACACCCGGATGAGCCTCCGCTCGAAATGAGCGCCTCCTCATGAATCGGCTCCGATCGGCCGCCTCAAGTAGGTTCAGTAGGTTCTATCGCCATCTTGGCGTGATGTTCGCCGAAGCCGTACGGGCAACCCCTAGTCGGGAACAGCGTCACGGCACGCGCAGGCAGCCTGTTGGCCTCGTCCAGGGAGGTGCCGCGCGCGCCGCAATTCACCTCACTCTTGCGGCCGAGTCATTGACTGGACTGAAGCATGGCCGCCATGCGCTGATGGATGAGGTTGATCGCCTTTAGTGGCCTGATCAAAACCTTGAATTCAACGATCTGACCCGCGTCGTTCCACTTGATCAGATCGACTCCGTTAACCAGTACACCGTCGATTTCGGTCTCGAATTCCAACATGGCGTCCGAGCCGCCAACGATCTCCCGCACGTAGCGAAAGGTCGGGTTGAAGAATACGTGGAATGCTGCGCTCAGGTACCCGGCAGTGAGCTTCCTGCCGCGTTGCGGTGCATGAACCACTGGCGAATGGAAGACTGCATCCTCCGCAAGCAAAGCATTCAGGCCAGATGGGTCATGTGCGCGCACAAGCCGATGCCAGGTCTCAAGAGGGTGATCTGTCATGGCGCATCTTTGCTAGTTGGCCGGGCGTCTAACGTCGAAGTTGAGCCGCAGACACCGGCTTGTGGGCGGATGTCGGTTCCGACGAAATGTTAGAGGGCACCAGAGCCATCAGTAAACCACCAAAGGCGACCGTGACCAGGAATATGGACAGTATCGCCCAGCACAGGAGCAGCGTGTGATTCGGCCATCCGCGCCGATTGACTGCGGCAAGGGCAGAGCGCGCGGGAAGTGTCTTCCGTCCAGTACGCTGCGCGCCTAGAATCGATTCATGAGGCGCGCCAGCACATGGCTGTTCGGACTGGCCCTCCTGGCCCAGGCGCTCGGGGCGGCCGGTGCCCAAGGCGTGCCCGCCACCACCGGATTTGCTGCATCTGTTGCGCCGGTCGTCCTGGTAAAGATCGAAGGTGCGATCGGCCCCGCGACCGCCGACCATCTACACCGTGCGCTGGCCATGGCTGCCAACGTGAAGGCGCCACTGGCGTTGCTGCAGATCGACACTCCGGGCGGGCTTGACACCTCGATGCGCAGCATCATCAAGGACATCCTCGCCTCGCCCGTGCCGGTAGCAAGCTATGTGGCACCGAATGGCGCGCGCGCCGCCAGCGCCGGCACCTACATTCTCTATGCCAGCCATATTGCCGCGATGGCGCCGGCCTCCAATCTAGGCGCAGCGACTCCGGTGGCGATCGGCCTGCCGACGCCGGGGGGCCAGCCGGATGCGCCCGGCGCCCCCGATACCCGCGGCGCGAGCGCCGCTAGTCAGGGAGCGCCGCCAGGCGAGCACACGGCAGACGCCATGACCGCCAAGCGTGTGGGAGACGCGGCGGCCTACATTCGCAGCCTTGCCCAATTGCGAGGACGCAATGCAGTGTGGGCGGAAAAAGCCGTGCGCGAGGCGGTCAGCCTGTCGTCCCAGGAAGCGCTGCAGAGCAACGTGATCGACCTGATCGCGCGCGACGTGGCCGACCTGCTGCAGCAGGTAAACGGACGCGAGATCGTTCTCGCCAGTGGCACGCTGCGCCTGGCCACGGTGGGCGCGCAGGTGGTCGAATTCGAGGCCGACAGGCGCACCCGGTTTCTGTCGGTGATCACCGACCCGAGCCTGGCACTGATCCTGATGCTAGTGGGCATCTACGGACTGTTGTTCGAGTTCTCCAATCTGGGGTTCGTGCTGCCGGGCGTCATTGGCGGGATCAGCCTGCTGCTGGCCTTGTTCGCGTTCCAGATGCTGTCCGTCAACTACGCCGGGCTGGCGCTGCTCCTGCTCGGTGTGGCGTTCCTGATCGCCGAGGCTTTTCTGCCAACTTTCGGTGCGCTGGGGGTGGGCGGCATCGTGGCCTTTGCTTTCGGCGCGGTGCTGCTGATTGACGGTGACGTGCCGGGGTTCGGCATCCCGAAGTCCTTGATCGCGCTGCTCGGCGCCACCTCCGCGGCGCTCATCCTCGTCGTGGCGTGCATGGCGGCCAAGGCTCGCAGGCGCCCTGTCGCGAACATGGTGAGCGGCAGCCCCGCCCTGCTAGACGCGACGGGCGAACTGATCGAGTTCTCGGACGGCGAAGGCTGGGCGATGATCCGCGGTGAGCACTGGAGGATTCACGGCGCAGGCGACTTGCAGATCGGTGGGCAGGTGCGGGTGACCCGCGCCCAGGGCCATGCACTGGAGGTGGCCGCCGATAGCAGCGATCTCGCCAAGAGGATCCCATCATGAGCTTCGATGTCGGTATCGGGTTGGTGGCCGTGCTGGCGGCACTGCTGCTCCTGCTGGGCGCATCGCTGCGCATCCTGCGCGAGTACGAACGCGCCGTGGTGTTCCAGCTGGGCCGGTTCTGGAAGGTCAAGGGGCCGGGGCTGGTGATCCTCATTCCTGGCATCCAGCAGATGGTGAGAGTGGGCCTGCGCGTGGTGGTGCTGGACATCCCGAGCCAGGACGTAATCACTCGCGACAACGTCTCGGTGAAAGTCAACGCGGTACTGTACTTCCGCGTCGTCGACCCCGAGCGGGCCATCATCCAGGTGGAGAACTACCTCGCCGCCACCAGCCAACTCGCGCAGACCACGTTGCGCGCTGTGCTGGGCAAGCACGAGCTCGACGACTTGCTGGCCGAGCGCGAGCGGTTGAACCTGGACATCCAAAAGACCCTGGCGGCGCAGACCGACGCCTGGGGCATCAAGGTGACCATCGTCGAGATCAAGCATGTCGATCTGAACGACAGCATGGTGCGGGCCATCGCCCGCCAAGCCGAGGCCGAGCGCGAACGGCGCGCCAAGGTGATCCATGCCGAAGGCGAACTGCAGGCCTCGGTGAAGTTGTCGGAGGCAGCCGCGATTCTCGAGCGCCACCCGCAGGCGCTGCAACTGCGCTACCTGGAGACGCTGAC
>JANYBE010000169.1 GCA_025360945.1 Rhizobacter sp.
CAAGCCGCTGACCAAGTTCGACAACCTGGCACCGGGCAGCGCGGGCGGTTCGGACTACTGATGACGCATGGCAGAGCCGTGATGACGATGATCGTCGTCACGCTGATGTGGAGCATTGCCGGCATTGTCACGCGCCAGCTCGACGCGGCGCACAGCTTCGAGGTCACGTTCTGGCGCAGTGCGTTCACGCTGATCTCGCTCGCAATTTTGCTGCCCTGCTTGCGCGGCCCGGCCGTGCTGCTGCGTTCGCTGCGCGAGGGCGGCCGCACGCTGTGGATCTCGGGTGTGTGCTGGTGCGTGATGTTCACCGCCTTCATGGTCGCAATCACGTTGACGACCGTCGCGAACGTGCTCGTGACGATGGCGATCGCGCCGCTGCTCACCGCACTGATCGCGCGCACCGTGCTGGGCCATCGATTGGCCGCGCGCACCTGGACGGCCATCTTCGTGGCAGGTATCGGCATCGCGTGGATGTACGCGCGCGAGGTCAACGCTGCTGATCCGCGCCACCTGCTCGGCACGCTCGTCGCGCTCGGTGTGCCTATCGCCGCAGCGATCAACTGGGTCGTGATCCAGCACACGCGGCGCGCGGTCCACGTCGATCTGCTGCCTGCGGTGCTGATCGGCGCGCTGCTGTCGGCATTGATCACGCTGCCGTTTTCGCTGCCCTTCGCGGCGAGTGCCCACGACCTCGGCCTGCTGGCGCTGCTGGGCATTGTGCAGCTCGCCATTCCCTGCCTGATGTCGGTCGCCGCGGCGCGCCGCCTGAGCGCGCCCGAGGCCTCACTGCTAGCCCTGCTCGAGGTTGTATTTGGCGTCGCTTGGGCGTGGTGGGGTGCGGGCGAAGCGCCGGCCGCACATGTCCTGGGTGGCGGCGCGCTGGTGCTGGTCGCACTCGCCGGCAACGAGTTGCTCGCGCTGCGCAGCGGGGCTTCCCCTCAACGCACGCCGCAGGCGCCGCCGTAGGATCGACGGATGAACCAATTGCCCGGGCTCGACGCCAGCTTCCTGCACATCGAAACGCCGCAGATGCCGATGCACGTCGGCGCGCTGCACAACTTCGAGCTGCCCGCCAACTTCCCGGGTGACTTCGCCGCCGACATGCGTCGCCACATGGCGGCACGCCT
This sequence comes from Rhizobacter sp., assembly GCA_025360945.1. GTDB lineage: Bacteria > Pseudomonadota > Gammaproteobacteria > Burkholderiales > Burkholderiaceae_C > LMDS01. Next base: position 1,128 of record JANYBE010000169.1, read on the forward strand.
GCCGCTGGCGCCGGCCTTGCGCCAGAAGCTGGCGACGATGCCGCTGAATTTCGCGAACCCGGTCTGGATCGATGCCGAGCCCGATCTCGACCAGCACATCGTCACGATCAAGCTGCCCAAGGGCAGTGGTCAGGCCGAGCTGGAGCGCCAGGTCGGCATGTTGCATCCGGTGCTCCTTAAGCGCGACCGACCACTGTGGAAGTTTCATGTTTTTACCGGGCTGGCCAATGGCCCGCAAGGCCAGAAGCGCTACGCGATGTACACCCAATTGCATCACGCAGCCGTGGATGGCCAGGCTGCGGTCGCGCTTGGGCAAGCGATCCTCGACCTGAGCCCTGCGCCACGCGAGATCGCAGCCGCGCCCGAGCGTAAGTCCCGCAATCCGCTCGGCATGGCCGACATGCTGCGCGGTGCGCTCGTGAACCAGTTCGATCTGGTGGTGCGTGCGGTCAAGGCGATCCCGGCCACCGTCGGGGTGCTGTCGCAGATGGCGGCACAGAAGGCTGGTGACAGCGCCGGCGGCACGGCGCGCGCAATGGTCTCGCGCCTGAGAGGCGAGGGCGCCGCGGTCAAGAGCGTCAGCAACCTCGCGATCGCGCCGCGCACGCGCCTGAACGCGACCGTCTCCGCGACGCGCGCATTCGCATCCATCAGTCTGCCGCTGGCCGCGCTCAATGCGACGCGCCGCAAACACAGGGCGAGCCTGAACGATGCAGTGCTGATGATTTGCAGCGGTGCGCTGCGCCGGCACTTTCTAAAGCACGGCCCGTTGCCGCGCAAGTCGATGGTGGCCGGCGTGCCAATCTCGACGCGCGCGAAGGGCGACACCGCGTCGAACAACCAGGCGACGATGACGGTCGTGACCCTGGGCACGCACATCGCCGACCCGGCTAAACGCTTGGCCTATGTGCTCGCTGCCACCGCGGCGATGAAGAACAACATGGGAGCGATGAAGAGCCTGATGCCGTCCGACTTCCCGACGCTGGGCGTGCCGTGGCTGATGCAGGGCCTGGGCGCGCTGTACGCGAAGGCACGCGTCGCCGACCGGCTGCCTGCGATCGCGAACGTGACCATCTCGAACGTGCCCGGCCCGACCGTGCCGCTCTACATGGCCGGCGCGAAGATGTTGACCAACTATCCGACCTCAATCGTCGTTCACGGGATCGCGCTGAACATCACGGTCCAGACCTACAACGAATCGCTCGAGTTCGGACTGATCGCCTGCGGCGAGGCGATGCCCGAGGTCGCCGAACTCGCACGCCATGTGCAGGCGTCGTTCGACGAGTTCCAAGCCTTGCCGGCGACTGTCGAGGCGGACGCGGCACCTGTGCTGGTGGCGAAGAAAGCCGTGCCACGAAAGGCGACCAAGAGCGTGGCAGCCAAGGCCAAATCCGCAAAGAAGCCTGTCGCGGAGGCGACAAAGTCGGCTAGGGCAAGTGCTCCGAAGAACACACGTGTCGCCCGCTAACATGGGCTGATCCAAACTGCCTTGTTGCGGCATGCCTCGCTCCAACCCCAATCCCAAAACGCGGACGCCCGCCGACCTGCGCCCGCCCAGCGCCTTTTTGTTGATGCTCGAAGCCCGTGCGCTGTGGGAGATGGGCGCGATGATCGCGGCCACGCCCTGGCTGCGGCGCCTACCCAAGGGCGACGGTCACCCCGTATTCGTGTTTCCCGGCATGGGCGCGAACGATTTCACCACCGTACCGCTGCGCAACTTCCTGAATGGCCTGGGCTACGCGACGCAGGCCTGGGGGCAGGGCTTCAACTTCGGGCCCCGCAATGGGGTGCTGGGGAAATGCGCAGCCGATGTGCGGGCGCTGTCCGAACGTCATGGCCGACCCGTCAGCTTGATCGGCTGGAGTCTGGGCGGCATCTACGCGCGTGAGATGGCCAAGGAGCTGCCGCAGCATACGCGTAGCGTGATCACGCTGGGGACACCATTCGCCGGCCATCCGCGTGCCACCAACGCCTGGCGCATCTTCGAGATGCTGAGCGGCCAGAGTGCCGACGACCCGGCCATGATCGAACGCTTGCGCGCGCCGCCACTCGTGCCGACGACCTCGATCTACTCGCGCACCGACGGCATCGTATCTTGGCAATGCAGCCTGAACGAGCCGGGGCCGATGACCGAGAACATCGAGGTCCGGGCCAGCCACACCGGCATGGGCATGAACCCACTCGCGTTGTACGCGGTGGCCGATCGCCTCCTGCAGTCACCGGGGCAGTGGCGCCACTTCGAGGCGAGCGGCGCGAGGCGCTGGTTCTTCCAGGCCTCGCCACCGCATGCCGCGATGAAGGCCGCATGAGATGAGCATCGCACTCACCCGCCACGAGCAAGCCCCCGCGGGTGAGGATGCGGCCATCGCCGAGATCGTGCGGATCATCAAGCTCAAGCTGCGCGAGCAGTTCCGGGTCGGTCAGGGCAACATGCGCCGCGACGCGCATCCGAAGCACCACGGTGCGGTGCGTGCCGAACTCGTCGTCGAGTCGGACCTGCCGTCCGAGCTGGCGGTCGGCGTGTTCAGCAGCGCGCGCAGCTACCCGGCCTGGGTGCGTTTCTCGAACGGTTCGGGCACGGTGCAGGCAGATCACATGCGCGACGGTCGCGGCATCGCGATCAAGCTGATGGATGTGGCCGGCTCGAAGCTGATGGGCGACGAGGCGCACACGCAGGATTTCCTTTTCATCAACCACGACGTGTTCGCGGTGAAGGACGCGAGCGACTACGTCGAGCTGTTTCGGATCATCGAACGCAATGGCACGCCGACCCAATTCTTCCTGAGCGCGAACCCGTTCAAATGGCACCTGAAGGAGCTTGCGAACGCGAACAAGATCAGAGTCCAGATCTCGAACCTTCTCACACTTCGGTACTGGACGATGACGCCCTATCTGATGGGCGGAACGCCGGCCAAGTTCTCGATGCGATCGCAGGTGCTGGCCAACACCGGAGCGCCGCCGAACTCCACGCCCGACTACCTGCGCGAGGTGATGTCGCAGCAGCTCAAGCGCAAGGGCGTCGCGTTCGACTTCATGGTGCAGCTGCAGACCGACGCGCGCCACATGCCGGTCGAAGACCCGCGCATTCGCTGGGAGCCCTCGATGTCCCCGTGGCGCAAGGTTGCCACGCTGCGCATCCCGATGCAGACCTTCGATTCGCCAGCGCAATTGCAGTTCGCCGAAGACCTGTCCTACTCACCCTGGCACAGTGTGCCGGAGCATCAACCGCTCGGCGGCGTGAACCGCTGCCGACGCATCGTCTACCACGCGATCTCGGAGTTCCGGCATGCGGCCAATGGCCGCAATGCGTTCGAGCCGACTGGAACGGAACAATTCTGACTATGCAAATTTCTGCCAACGGGATCGCCCTCGAAGTCGAAGACCACGGCCTCGCCCATGGCGAGCCGCTGGTGCTCGTGATGGGCCTGGGCATGCAGCTCGTCGCGTGGCATCCGGATTTCGTCGCGATGCTGGTGGCGCGCGGCTTTCGCGTGATCCGTTTCGACAATCGTGACATTGGCCTGAGTCAGCGCTTCGATCACCTCGGCGTGCCGAATCTCGCGCTCGATTCGCTGAGGTACGCGGTCGGCATGAAGGTGAGCGCGCCGTACACGGTCGCGACGATGGCCGACGACACCGCCGGCCTGCTCGATGCGCTGGGCTTGTCGTCCGCACACATTTGCGGCGCGTCGATGGGTGGCATGATCGCGCAGCAACTCGCGGCGCGGCACCCAAAACGGGTGAAGAGCCTGACGTTGATCATGACCAGCAGCGGCTCGCGCCGTCTTCCCGGGCCGACGCTGAAGGTGCGCAGCGCGATGATCTCGCGCCCCAAGGATGCGCACAACGTGCAGTGCGTGATCGAACATTACGTCAAACTCTACAAGCTGATTGGCAGCCCCGGCTACCCGGCTGATGACGCCTATCTGCACGATCGCCTCGGCCAATCGGTGCGGCGCTCGTATCGGCCGCAAGGCACGGCGCGTCAGATGATCGCCATCGCAGCCGATGGCAACCGCTCTGCGTTGTTGGGTGCCATCAAGGTGCCTACGCAGATCATCCATGGGCGAGACGACCCGCTCGTGCCGGTTGCCGCTGGGCACGATCTCGCGGCCAAGATTCCAGGCGCGCAGATCGATGTGATCGACGGTATGGGCCACGACCTGCCGATGCCGTTGTGGCCGCGGTTCGTGGACGGCATCGCCAGTGCGGCAGACCGGGCCCAGCCGGCCTAGCCGTGGCCTAGCCGGCAAGATTCAATCCTGCGTGCCGTAAATTTCCGCGGCGTATTCGGGTTGCAGGTCACAGGCATCGTCGAACTGGCCATCGGCGACCATGAGTGCCGACATGGTGTCCAGCGCCGGCTGCACCAGCATCGCGCGATAGGCGAAGCGTCGCGTCCATTCCGGTCGGGCGAAGGTCTCGGTCGCTGCTTGCATTGAAGGCTTCTGCATGTTGCAGCCAAGTTTCGTTGCTCGCCGTGGCCACCGATGTAGGACTTGGTCGCGGATGCGACGCGAAACGACCTACATGCGTCTGCTGGGACATCTGTCACGCCGCCCATTGCGCAAGTCCGAATTCACCCGCCAGTTCATCGTCTGGCAGCGCGCGCATCCCTTCGACAATTCGACCCATGGTCAAGAATCATTGCACCCATACATGGATTGGCAGCTTTGCCGCGCGACTGACGCAGCTGCGGCCCGGTCTGTGCATCGGCTCGGCGGTTCAGTACGCGGTTATGAGCTTGCATCACGCGGCCGAGCTCGAGCCACGGCGCGCTGCCGAAATCTTCGTGATCGCGAACCCTAATCCTGATTCGGTCCAACGCAGGCCCGCGGCACAGCCGGCCGAATTGCACGCGGCGCGGTACCGCAGCTTGTTCGGCGCTCGCCTTGCGGCGCCGACATCTGTTCCCTAGCGGTCCCGTCAGCGCGCCAGTCATGCAGGAGCGCGCTAGACCAGCGCGCTAAGCGACACACGGTGTGAGGCGGTCGCCCCGGCCGGACCGGCGACGACTTGAGCCGCACGCGTGCGTGTCCGAGCTCATGAGTGCCAAGTGTTCACGGATTTCTTGATTTCCGCGCGGCAGCCCGAGATCGCCGTGGTGGCGAATGCGCGAAGCATGGTGCACGATCCGATGCCTGATTTCCTCTGCAGCACGGATTCGACACCATGAGCACCCCATCCGCAGTTCACCCCCTGCTCAAACCAATGCGGTCGTTGCAGGAGACTTGTGCGTCATTGCTCGCCGTCAAGCGCGGCCCCTCGACGAGTGGCGTCAAGGCGGCAGCCAAACGACCCGCCGCCGCAGGCGCGCTGGACGACGACATGCCAACCCAATGGCCGCAGACCTCCTGGTCTGAAACCAGCTTCGAGCCGCGAATGCCGTGAGTTCAGCCGCGCAGCCATTGCGCGAGCCAGAGTATCGCTGCAGTTCCGGTGCCAAGGGCCGCCATGAGGACGAGGACGAGTATGGCCATGCCGCTGAACTGTGACTTGCGCACTGGGGCGCTCCGCTCGGGGCCGCTGAGCGAGTGGTAGTAGCCGGAGGCGCTCGAAAAGCCGGTCGTGTGGAACTCGCTCGGTCGTTCGTCCTTAGGTTCCGAGTCCCATTCGAAGAACTGCGTCTCTTTGAAGGCCAAGTGATTCCTTTTCAACATGGCTGAATTGTCCGCAGCCCGCACAACCCGTTGCAGCCCCGAGGCCAGGGGGTGAGGCCCAGCGGCACGCGACAATCGTGAAAGAATCCCGCCTGCGTGCGGTCCGGCAGTGCACGACCCGAATCGCGCCCACGCGATCCGGTACGCCGCGCTGGAGTAGCTCGTGCGAGCTGAGGTCACCCGCCTGGGCGTTCAGCCGATCGGCACCCTAGCCGGCAGGCTTGGCATCGCGGGTGACACCGGGCAATCCCATCAGAGGACTGGATGCCGATCCAACGCGTACTACGCACAAAACGCAGTTCGACTGGGTCTAGCTCTAGCGCAAGTGCATCATCGCGAGCCAAGTACGCGGGCCGATAGTGAAATCGGCTGAAAGTGCCGGCGACCAGCAGCTCGCCTGCCTGTACGGGTGCGTCAAGGCTGCGCAGCCAGACCCAGACCGGGTGCGGTAGCCATCAACGCAACTTGCGCATGGCAAACGCAACGGCTTCGGGGTCACGCTTGGGATCAAGAAGGCCATCCCACTGCGCCAACAGATTCAGCCGCTGCGGCCCATTGAGAAGGTTGCCCGTCGCAACGCCGTCGGAGCCGTCCTCCAGCGCGCGCTGGGTGCTATCTTCCATGCGCCGATCGATGGAGTCGCGCAAGGTGACTGCACTAAGTTTTAGTGAAGCGAGGTTCACCTTGCCAACGCGCGCCTTGAGCATGTTCAGCGTCTCGCCCTTGGTCCTGCCGGGTCCCTTCGCCACGATCTCTTGGTACGTGTCGATCAAGTCCTCAAGCGTGGAGCCCTTGGGTACTGCCGGTGCGCCGTAGCTGCACGCGCGCCACTTACCGCTGGGCAACTGCGAAAATGTCGGCATGTGCAGGGCTCCGTGTGAGTGCATTCCGTGCGCGTCCAGTGGTGCCCGCAATGTGCCCCTATTGATTTCCTCCGTGAGCACCTTGTGTGCACTTGTTGGTGCACGCGGGCCGAAATGGTGATTTTTGTGGAACAAAATAGTCAATTAAATCAACAAGTTAACGGATGGCAACTTAGCGTTGCCCCGATGATGGACTGGACAGATCGGCACTGCCGCTTCTTTCATCGCCTATTGACGAAGCGAACGCGCCTGTACACCGAGATGGTGACGAGCGGCGCGCTAATGCATGGCAACGTGCCGCGCCACCTCGACTTCAACGCCGAGGAGCACCCGCTTGCGCTGCAACTCGGCGGCAGCGAGCCGGCCCAGCTGGCGCATTGCGCGCGCCTCGCGCAGCAATGGGGCTACGACGAGGTGAATCTGAATTGCGGCTGCCCGAGCGAGCGCGTGCAGCGCGGCGCATTCGGCGCCTGTCTGATGAACGAACCACAGCTCGTCGCCGACTGCGTAAAGGCGATGCGCGACGCGGTCACATTGCCGGTGACCGTGAAGCACCGCATCGGCGTGGACAAGACCGAGAACTACGGGTTCGTGCGTGACTTCGTTGGCACGGTCGCTCAGGCCGGCTGCGAGGTCTTCATCGTGCATGCCCGCAACGCGTGGCTAAAGGGCATCAGTCCGAAAGAGAACCGCGAGTTGCCACCGCTGCGCTACGAGACGGTGCACCGGCTCAAGCGCGAGTTCCCGCAGCTCACGATCGTGCTCAACGGTGGCCTCAAGACGAACGCGCAGATCACCGAGCAACTGGCCCATGTTGACGGCGTGATGCTTGGCCGCGAGGCCTACCAACAGCCCTGGGTGATGGCCGACTGGGACGCGCGCTTCTTCGGCGCCACGCCGGTGCAACGAGACCGCGACAACATCGAAGCCAAGATGGTGGCGTATATGCAGCGCACCGTAGAGGGCGGCGAGCCCTGGTCGCATGTGTCACGCCATTTGCTCGGTCTGCGCAACGGCCAGGCCGGGGCGCGCCGCTGGCGCCAAGTCTGGTCGGACCATCATCTAAAAAGCGCGCCACCTGCCACGGTGGCGGCGCACGCCAGCGCGGTGTTCAGCGCGGAGGCGGCGTAGCGGCGGCGCGGGCTGGCCAGGTCGCGAGCACTACACCCGCGAGTGCCAGCCCGAAGGCGGCGGCCTGTGCCGAAGTGAAGCGTTCCCCGAGAAGCACCACGCCGACCAGCGCCGCGCTCACCGGCAGCAGCACTGTGAAGATGCCCGCCTTCGAAGCCGGCACGTGGCGCAGGCCGGTCATCCACAACCACACGGTGACCATGCTCGCGGCGATCGAATAGAAACCCAGCAGCCACCACGAGTGCGCGGCCACGGCACCGAAGTCGAAGCGCAGCGCCTGCCAAAGGCCGAGCGGCGTCACGAGCGCCAGACCCCACAGGTTGATCAGCGCGCTGATGCGCTTGGGCCCGACCTTGCCGGTGAGCTTCTTGCCGATCACCACGTAGCTGGCCTCGCAGGTCACGGCGCCGAGCAGCAGCAGATTGCCCAGCAGCGAACTCTCACTCGCGGCCCCGGCTCTCTTGGTTAGCGATACCAGCGCGATGCCGCCGACCGCGCAGGCGATGCCCAGCATCACGCGTCTCGCGATGCGCTCCTGCAAGAACGCGCGCGACATTAACGCTACCGCCGCTGGGATGCCCGCCATGATCACGCCCGCGGCAAGCGCCGAACTCATCGAGACGCCGAACAGCATGCAGATCGAGAACAGGAAATTGCCGAAGAACGATTCGAGGAACAGCAGCCTGCGGTCGTGTGGGCTCAGGCGCGATTCGCCCTCGCTGCGCCGAACCCACCGCGCCATCGCGACCGCCGCGATCCCGAAACGCAGCCACGCGAGCAGAAAGATCGGAAACACGAGGACCAGCAACTTTGACAAACTCACGTAGCTGCCCACCAGCGCCATGCTGGCGCTCAAGCACAGGTACGCGAGCCACGGCGTGTGGTGGAGCTGTGCGCAAGCGGGCGAACTCTTCAAAACGCGGTCGCGTAGCGCGCGAACTCCCACTCGCCGACATGCCGTGCGTGCTCTGTCGCTTCGGCGCGCTTGAGAAGCACGAACTCGCCATGCAGCGTGTCGCCGAGCGCGGCGCGCATTACCGCGCTGGCCTCGAGTGCGTCGACCGCCTCGAACAGCGACTGCGGGAGCAGCGCGATGCCTCGAGCGCGGATATCGGCCAGCGGCAGAGTGAACAGATCGTCGGTGCACGCCGGCCCGGCGTCGAGCTCGCGCTCGATGCCGTCGAGCCCGGCTGCGATCAACCCCGCGGTCGCGAGGTAGGGGTTCGCTGACGAATCCGGCAATCGCCATTCGAAGCGGCCCGGTAGCGTGCGCACGAGCGCCGTGCGGTTGTTCGGGCCGTGGGCGACATGGGCCGGCGCCCAGCTCGTGCCCGACAGCGATTCGCCGACCAGCAAGCGCTTGTACGAATTCACAGTCGGCGCTGCTAGCGCGCACAGCGCGGCCGAATGGTGCAACACGCCGGCGATGAACTTACGGCCGAGCGCGGAGAGGTTCTGGTCCTTCGCATCGAAGACGCAGCGCGTTCCCTCCCACAACGACGCATGAACGTGCAGGCCGCTGCCCGGCTGGTTCGCGAACGGCTTGGGCATCATCGAGAACACCATCCCGTGCCGCTCGGCAATGGCATGGGCCGCGAGCTTGAACAACATCAGGTGATCCGCACTGCGCAGTGCCTCGTCGTTGCGGAAGTTGACCTCGTACTGGCCGTGCGCGTCCTCGTGGTCGAGTTGCAGCACGTCCAGACCACAGGCCGTCAGCGCGGTGCTCAGCTCCTGCAGAAACGGTGTCTGGCGTGCCAGGCTCTTCAGGTCGTAGCTGGGCTTGTCGAGGCGATCGGCCTCGTCGGCTGGAAACCAACGGCGTTCGTGCCGGCGCAGCAGGAAGAACTCGGGCTCGATACCGGTCTGCAGGGTCCAGCCGCGCGCCGCGAGCCGGGCGGTGGCGCGCCTGAGCACCTGGCGCGGGCAGGCATCGAAGGGTGCACCGTCGACGAAGCCATCGCAGACGATGCGTGCGCAGCCGGGGATGAAGGGCAGGGCCTTGATCGTGCTCGCATCGCCGCGCGCGTAATACTCTGAGCGCAAGCCGGCGCGGCCCAGGCCCGTGCCCCAGATTGACGGGCCGGCGAAGCCCGCGCCGATTTCAAGCACATCGCCCAGATGCGCCAGCGGCACCAGCTTTCCCTTGGCCGTGCCGTGTACATCGGTGAACTGCACGAGCAGCGTGTGGACGCCCGCGGTGCTCAGGCGCTCACGAATGGAGTCAAGCATCGATGCGGATCCAGGTCGTCTTCAGCTCGGTGTACTTGTCGAACGCGTGCAGTGACTTGTCACGGCCGTTGCCCGATTGCTTGAATCCGCCGAAGGGAACGCTGATGTCGTCCTCGTCGTACTGGTTCACGTGCACGGTGCCGGCGCGCAGCGCGCGCGCGACGCGGTGGGCACGGTTAATGTTGTCACTCCAGACGCTGGCCTGCAGGCCGTAGGCGCTGTCGTTGGCTTGTCACGGCCTCGGCCTCATCCTTGAAACGGATCACCGACAGGACGGGGCCGAAGATCTCTTCGCGCGCGATCTTCATCGTGTTGCTGACGCCGTCGAACACGGTCGGTTCGACATAGAAGCCGCCGGTTTCG
>JANYBE010000422.1 GCA_025360945.1 Rhizobacter sp.
CAGATGCTTGACGCCGTCCTGTTCGCCTTGCAGCTCGGCGAGCGTGACATTGATGCGCTCCTGGCTGAAGGCGTCGATTGGCAGGCCTTCGACCAGCTTGTACTCGCCGCCTTCGCAGGTGACGGGGAAGCCGAACATCACGTCCTTCGGGATGCCGTACTGGCCGTCCGAGGGGATGACCCACTTGCCGTTCGTGCCCAACGCCCAGTCGCGCATGTGGTCGATCGCGGCATTCGCGGCCGATGCGGCCGACGACACGCCGCGCGCCGCGATGATCGCCGCGCCGCGCTTGCCGACGGTGGGCAAGAAGGTGTCGGCGTTCCAAGCCTGGTCATTGATCATGTCCTTAACGCTCGCGCCGCCGACGTTGGCGAAGCGGTAGTCGGCGTACATGGTCGGCGAGTGGTTGCCCCAGACGGTGAGCTTTTCGATGTCAGCCACCGCCTTGCCGGTCTTGGCCGCGATCTGGCTCAACGCGCGGTTGTGGTCCAAGCGCAGCATCGCGGTGAAGTTCTTTCGGGGCAGGCTGGGCGCGCTTTTCATCGCGATGTAGGCATTCGTGTTGGCGGGGTTGCCAACGACCAGCACCTTGACGTTGCGGCTCGCGACCTTGTCCAGCGCCTTGCCCTGCGCAGTGAAGATCTCGGCGTTCACGGCGAGCAGCTCAGCGCGTTCCATGCCCGGGCCGCGCGGGCGCGAGCCGATCAGCAGCGCGTAGTCGGCGTCCTTGAACGCGGTCATCGGATCGCTGTGGGCTTCCATGCTGAGGAGCAACGGGAACGCGCAATCCTGCAATTCCATCATCACACCCTGCAGCGCCTGCTGCGGCTTTTCCATCGGTACCTCGAGCAGGCTCAGGACGACCGGCTGGTCCCTGCCCAACATTTCGCCCGAGGCGATGCGGAACAGGACGGCGTAACCGATCTGGCCGGCGGCGCCGGTGACGGCGACGCGAACGGGTTTCTTGCTCATGCGGATTCTCCGAAGGGTGGGACGAGAGGCGGGCGCGTACGCGCGGCGCCACGTTCGCCAGTCTAAGTCAGGCGGCGCGTTTGGGTACGGGTTCACCCTTGGCTGCGCGGGCCATGATCATATCTTCGGTCTTATATAAGACAATCCCGGGATGCCTCCGCCCGTGTCGACGCCGCCTGCCGCTCCCGAACCCGCCTTCAGCCCGCTGTACCAGCAGATCAAGGCGCTGATGCTGAGCAGCCTGCAGCGCGCCGAGTGGGGCCCGGGCGAGGCGATCCCGAGCGAGATCGAGCTAGCGGCGCGCTTCAAGGTCAGCCAGGGCACGGTGCGCAAGGCAATCGACGAGCTCGCGGCCGAGAACCTGCTGGTGCGCCGCCAAGGCAAGGGCACGTTCGTCGCCACGCATGCCGAAGAACGCGTGCAGTTTCGCTTCCTGCGCCTGATGCCCGACGACGGCGAACCGACCAACATGGCACGCCACCTGATCGACTGCAAACGCCAGCGTGCGCCGGTCGAGATCGCGCGTGCACTGCACCTGCGCGCGAGCGACCCCGTGATCCGCGTGCGGCGCGTGCTGTCATCCAAAGGCACACCGATCGTGCTCGACGACATCTGGCTGCCCGCTCAGCTGTTCAAAGGATTGACGGCGCAGCGCCTCGCCGCGCACCGCGGGCCGATGTATGGGCTGTTCGAGGCCGAGTTCGGCGTGCGGATGATTCGCGCCGAAGAAAAGATCCGCGCGCTCAGCGCCGACCCGGCTAGCGCCGAGCTACTTGCGGTTGCACCGGGCGCGCCGTTGCTGAGCGTCGAGCGGCTCTCGCTGACCTACGGCGACAAGCCGGTCGAACTGCGCCGCGGCCTGTACACGACCGGGTCACACTACTATCGCAATGAACTGAGTTGACTTGGGTCATTGACAGCGACCCATAATCTTCTGCTGCATTGCAATAAAATATTTCAGTTACGCAACGGTTTCGAACCAAATCAAAACAACAAGGTTGCTCATGGCGAACACAATGAGAAAAGTCAGGCCCGGCGAGAACATGCGGCTGATCGACGCGCTCGGTTACCGCTTGCCGCTGGCGGGCGTCGTGTCCATCCTGCACCGCGCCAGCGGCCTCGTGATGTTCGTGCTGCTGCCGTTCATCATTTGGATGTTCGACACCAGCGTCACCTCCGAGATCAGCTACAGCCAATTCGCGTCGGTGTTCAAGCACGGCACGGGCTTCTTGCCCGGTTGGCTCTACAAGCTGGCCGCGCTGGCGCTGATCTGGTCGTACCTCCATCACGTGATCGCCGGCCTGCGCCATCTCTGGATGGACGCGACGCATTCGGTCGGCAAGGAATTCGGCCGCCAGTCGGCGATTGTGACGCTCGTTGTCAGCATCGTGCTGACGCTCGCGCTCGGCGCGAAGCTGTTCTTCCTCTGAGGCACTCGCCCATGGCACAGACTTTCGGATCTAAGCGCACCGTCGTCGGCGCGCATTACGGGCTGCGCGACTGGCTTTCGCAGCGCGTAACCGCAGCGCTGATGGCGCTGTTCACGCTCGCGCTCATCGTGCAGGTGCTCATGCCCGGCGAGATGGGCTACGACAAGTGGGCAGGTATCTTCTCGCAACAGTGGATGAAGGTGCTGACATTCGTCGTGATCGTGGCGCTGCTGGTGCACGTGTGGGTCGGGGTGCGCGACATCCTGATGGACTACGTGAAGAGCGTCGGTGCGCGCCTCGCGCTGCAGGTGGCAACTATCGTCTGGCTGGTCGGCTGTGCCGGCTGGGCCATCCAGGTTCTTTGGAGACTTTGATGCAAGCCGGTATTCCTCAGATGACGGCCGGCACGGCCTCGCTCACAAAGCGCAAGTTCGACGTCGTGATCGTCGGCGCCGGCGGCTCGGGCATGCGCGCCTCGTTGCAACTCTCGCTCGCCGGCCTAAACGTCGCGGTGCTCTCCAAGGTGTTCCCGACGCGCTCGCACACGGTCGCGGCGCAGGGGGGCATCGGCGCCTCGCTCGGCAACATGAGCGAGGACAACTGGCACTACCACTTCTACGACACCGTGAAGGGCTCCGACTGGCTCGGCGACCAGGACGCGATCGAGTTCATGTGTCGCGAAGCACCAAAGGTCGTATACGAGCTCGAGCACTTCGGCATGCCGTTCGACCGAAATCCGGACGGCACAATCTATCAACGTCCGTTCGGCGGCCACACCGCGAACTACGGCGAGAAGCCGGTGCAGCGCGCTTGCGCCGCCGCCGATCGGACCGGCCACGCGATGCTGCACACGCTGTACCAGCAAAACGTCAAGGCGCGCACCAACTTTTTCGTCGAATGGATGGCACTCGACCTGATCCGCGACGCCGACGGCGACGTGGTCGGCGTCACAGCGCTCGAGATGGAAACGGGCGAGATCCACATTCTCGAAGCCAAGACGGTGCTGCTCGCCACCGGGGGCGCCGGGCGCATTTTCCAGGCCTCGACGAACGCGTTTATCAACACCGGGGACGGCCTGGGCATGGCCGCGCGCGCCAAGCTGCCTCTCGAGGATATGGAGTTCTGGCAGTTCCACCCGACCGGCGTCGCCGGTGCCGGTGTGCTGCTGACCGAAGGCTGCCGCGGCGAAGGTGCGATTTTGCGCAACAGCGACGGCGAGCGCTTCATGGAACGCTACGCTCCGACGCTCAAGGATCTGGCGCCGCGCGACTTCGTTTCGCGCTGCATGGATCAGGAAATCAAGGAAGGCCGCGGCTGCGGCCCGAACAAGGATTACATCGTCCTCGACATGACACACCTTGGCGCGGAGACGATCGCCAAGCGCTTGCCCAGCGTGCTCGAGATCGGCCACAACTTCGCGAACGTCGACATCACGAAGGAGCCGATCCCCGTAGTGCCGACCATCCACTACCAGATGGGCGGCGTGCCGACCAACATCCACGGTCAGGTCGTCGCGCCGAAGGACGGCAATCCGAACTCGGTCGTGGGTGGCCTGTACGCGGTCGGCGAATGCTCGTGCGTCAGCGTGCATGGTGCGAATCGCCTCGGTACAAATTCGCTGCTCGACCTGCTGGTGTTTGGCAAGGCGGCGGGCGATCACATCGTGGCCAGCGCACTGAAGGCCAGGGCCCACAAGCCGCTGCCGCCCGACGCCGCCGACTTCACCCTGGCGCGGCTCGCGCGGCTCGATGGCAGCACCGGCGGCGAATACGCGCAGGACGTGGCTAACGACATCCGCAATTCGATGCAGCAGCACGCCAGCGTCTTCCGCACGCAAAAGCTGATGGACGCCGGTGTGGTCGAGATCAAGGCGTTGGCCGAGCGAGTGAAGGGCATCCATCTTGCCGACAAGAGCAAGGTGTTCAACACCGCGCGCATCGAGGCGCTCGAGGTCGACAACCTGATCGAGGTCGCGATGGCCACGATGATCTCTGCGGCGGCGCGTCACGAGAGCCGCGGCGCCCACACGGTCGACGATTACGCCGACACGCCCGAGCATCCGAATGGCCGCAACGACGAGGTTTGGATGAAGCACACGCTCTGGTACAGCGAGGGTAATCGGCTCGATTACAAGCCGGTGCAGCTCAAGCCGCTCAGTGTCGACTCGGTGCCGCCCAAGGTTCGCACGTTCTAAGTCTTCAAGGAAAGCAGTCATGACCAAGCGTGTGTTCCAGATCTACCGCTACGACCCCGACACCGACGCCAAGCCGCGCATGCAGACGATCGAGGTCGAGCTCGACGGCAACGAGCGGATGCTGCTCGATGCGCTGAACAAGCTGAAGGCTGTCGACCCCTCGCTGAGCTTTCGCCGCTCGTGCCGCGAAGGCGTGTGCGGCTCGGACGCGATGAACATCAACGGCAAGAACGGTCTCGCGTGCCTGACCAACATGCGCACGCTGCCCGGCGTGATCGTGCTCAAACCGCTGCCTGGCCTGCCGGTGATCCGCGACCTGATTGTCGACATGACGCAGTTCTTCAAGCAGTACAACTCGATCAAGCCGTATCTGGTGAACGACGAGACGCCGCCCGAGAAGGAGCGCCTGCAGTCGCCCGAAGAGCGCGACGAACTCAACGGCCTGTACGAGTGCATCCTGTGTGCGAGTTGCTCCACCGCCTGCCCGAGCTTCTGGTGGAACCCCGACAAGTTCGTCGGCCCGGCGGGTCTGTTGCAGGCCTATCGTTTCATCGCCGACAGTCGCGACCAGGACACCGCGGGCCGACTCGACAACCTCGAAGATCCGTACCGCCTGTTTCGATGCCACACGATCATGAACTGCGTCGACGTCTGTCCCAAAGGCCTGAACCCGACCAAGGCGATCGGCAAGATCAAGGAACTGATGGTGCGCCGCGCCGTCTGACCTTCATGCATGCTGCCGCGTTGATCGACGAGCGTGCGCTGAGCAAATTGCGCTGGCGTTGCCGGCGCGGCCTGCTTGAGAACGATCTATTCATCGAGCGCTTCTTTTTGCGCCACGCGGCGACTCTGAACGAAGACCAGGCCCAAGGCTTGCTGGCCTTGATGGACCTGTCCGACAACGATCTGCTCGACTTGCTCCTGGCCCGCCGGGAACCTGCCGGGGAGTTGGAGCGAGACGATGTGATGCAGGTGTTGCGCATGCTGCGCGTGCCGGCGTGACAGCAGTGTTGGCAACCCCTTTTGCACTTCAAGGAAAGCTCATGACCCCGTCAGACGTGAAAGCCACCCTGTCGTTCTCCGATGGCAGCCCGACCATGGATTTGCCGATCTACAAGGGCAGCATCGGGCCCGACGTGATCGACATCCGCAAGCTCTACGCGCAGACCGGCAAGTTCACTTACGACCCGGGCTTTCTGTCAACGGCGTCGTGCAACTCCACGATAACCTACATCGACGGCGATAAGGGTGAGTTGCTTTACCGCGGCTACCCGATCGAGCAGCTGGCCGAGAACTGCGACTACCTCGAGACCTGTTATCTGCTGCTGAAGGGCGAGTTGCCCAACGCGACGCAGAAGACCGACTTCACCAAGCTCGTGACCAACCACACGATGGTCAACGAGCAGATGCAATTCTTCCTGCGCGGCTTCCGCCGCGACGCGCACCCGATGGCCATCATGACCGGCTTGGTCGGTGCGCTGTCGGCCTTCTATCACGACAGCACCGACATCCACAACGCCGAACACCGCGACATCTCGGCGATTCGCCTGATCGCCAAGATGCCGACGCTGGTGGCAATGGCCTACAAGTACACCATCGGCCAGCCCTACATCTATCCCAAGAACGATCTCACCTACGCCGGCAACTTCATGCGCATGATGTTCGCCACGCCGTGCGAAGACTACCAGCCCAACGACGTCTTGGTGCGTGCGATGGATCGGATCTTCATCCTGCACGCCGACCACGAGCAGAATGCGTCGACCTCGACGGTGCGACTGTGCGGCTCGTCCGGCACGAACCCGTTCGCAGCGATCGCAGCTGGCGTGGCCTGCCTGTGGGGTCCGGCGCACGGCGGTGCGAACGAGGCGGCGCTGAACATGCTGGAAGACGTGCGCAAGATGGGCGGCGTCGAGAAGATCGGTGAATTCATCAAGCAGGTGAAGGACAAGAACTCCAACGTCAAACTGATGGGCTTCGGTCACCGCGTCTACAAGAACTACGACCCTCGTGCCAAGCTGATGCGCGAGACCTGCCACGAGGTGCTCGATGCCTTGGGCCTGCATGACGACCCGATCTTCAAGCTCGCGATGGCGCTCGAGAAGATCGCGCTCGAAGACGAATACTTCGTCTCGCGCAAGCTCTACCCCAACGTCGACTTCTATTCGGGCATCGTGCAGCGCGCGATAGGCATCCCGGTGAGCCTGTTCACCGCGATCTTCGCGCTCGCTCGAACGGTGGGCTGGATCGCGCAGCTCAACGAGATGATCGGCGACCCCGAGTACAAGATCGGCCGGCCGCGCCAGTTGTTCAACGGCGCGACCGCACGCGATGTGATGCCGATCGCGCGGCGCTGACGCGCTCACGGACGGCGCAGCGCGCAGCGCCGCGTTCTGGACATGGCCCTGGCGCAAGCCCGGGCCACTTTTCATGGGCTACTCCCCCTATGTCGTGGGCGCCAAGGGTTTGTCCGGGGCGCGGTTCATGGCCTCCCACTCTGCTACTTCCTGCACGACGACACGACCGGCAAGAATTGGGTCGACATGACTGACCCGGAACGAGCGGCGTCTGCGTTGAAGCCTGTGGTGGCATGGGTCCAATGTCACGCGGTCGGTGCCAAGCGTGCTGTCGATCGGCACGCCGCGACTGGACATCGACCGGGCTGGCTCGGCGTCGGGCGACTACATGGTCGGTACCGTCGTTCGGTGCGCCCCTCGTTCGGCACCCTGTGAGGGGCAAGCTGGTCCAGTTGAGCGGCCAGCCGGATGGCACGACGCTGGCCTGCAATCCGCTGGTGGCGCCGCCCAAGAGCAAGAGCGATGTCGACGATGATGACGACGATCGAGGCGACACGGACGGCAAGTTCCTGAGCGGCAAGGTCGTGCTGGTCGACCGCGGCGCATGCGCGTTCACCGTCAAGGCGTTGAACATCCAGAACGCCGGTGACGAGGCCATGATCGTTGCCGACAACGCCGCCGGCTCGCCACCGCCTGGCCTGCCGAACCGACGGTCTTGATCCCGGCGGTTCGGTTCGGACCACGCTGGCGGATGGTGCCACGCTCAAGGCCGCATTGGTGTCGAAGACCGCCAAGCGCATCACCGCCAGCCTCGGACTCAACACCAGCCAGTACGCAGGCGCCGACGTGTTCGGTCGTGCACTGCTGTATACGCCGAACCCGTACCAGCGCGGATCGTCGGTGTCGCACTGGGACACGATCGCGTTTCCGAACCAATTGATGGAGCCGGCGATCAACCGGGATCTGCTGCACTCCGTGACCAAGCCGGCGGACCTGACCTTCGAATTGCGTAAAGACATAGGCTGGTAGGCGACTGCGGTCTCGATCGGAAGGGGCGCGGACGACCGTGCCCCTTTTTCCTTGGCGGCCAACAGTCAGTGGGTGATTCCTGCATGCGCATAAAATTGGTTCACTACTCCTGAACGGCCCGCCGCCATGCCCCGCACGCTGTACGACAAGATCTGGGACGAACACGTCGTCCACGCCGAAGACGACGGAACTGCGGTCCTCTATATCGACCGCCATCTTGTTCACGAAGTCACAAGCCCGCAAGCGTTCGAGGGGCTGGATCTGGCCGGGCGCAAGGTCTGGCGGTTGTCGGCAAACCTGGCGGTCAGTGACCACAACGTGCCGACGACCGACCGCTCGCACGGCATTACCGACCCGATCTCGCGCTTGCAGGTCGACACGCTCGACGCCAACTGCGATCGATTGGGCATCACGCAATTTAAGATGAACGACCTGCGCCAGGGCATCGTGCACGTCATCGGTCCGGAGCAAGGCGCGACGCTGCCCGGCATGACGGTTGTCTGCGGCGACTCGCACACCTCCACGCACGGCGCGTTCGGCGCGCTGGCGCACGGTATCGGCACAAGCGAAGTCGAGCATGTGCTCGCGACGCAGACGCTGCTCGCGCGCAAGGCGAAGAACCTGCTCGTGCGCGTCGACGGCAAACTCGGCAGGGGTTGCAGTGCGAAGGACCTCGTGCTTGCCATCATCGGCAAGATCGGCACTGCCGGGGGCACCGGCTACACGATCGAGTTCGCCGGTTCGGCAATTCGCGCGCTGAGCATGGAAGGCCGCATGACGGTGTGCAACATGGCCATCGAGGCCGGAGCGCGCGCTGGACTGGTCGCGGTCGACGAGACGACGATCGCCTACGTGAAGGGCCGGCCGTACACGCCTGCCGGCCTAGAGTGGGAGCAGGCCCAACGCTACTGGCGGACGCTGCACTCCGATGCCGACGCACACTGGGACGCGGTGGTCGAGCTCGATGCGGCAACGATCCGCCCGCAAGTCACTTGGGGTACGTCACCCGAGATGGTGCTGAGCATCGATGACCGCGTGCCCGACCCCGACCGCGAAAGGGACCCCGGCAAGCGCGGCGCGATCGAGCGCGCGCTGCAGTACATGGCGCTGGAGCCGAACAAGCTGATTGCCGATATCCTGATCGACAAGGTCTTCATTGGGTCGTGCACCAACTCACGCATCGAAGACCTGCGCGAGGCCGCGAGCGTGGTGCGCCGTCTGGGCAGCAAGCTCGCGCGCAACGTCAAGCTGGCGATGGTCGTGCCGGGCTCGGGGCTCGTGAAAGAGCAGGCCGAGCGCGAAGGGCTGGACCTGATCTTCAAAGCGGCCGGATTCGAATGGCGCGAGCCGGGTTGCTCGATGTGCCTGGCGATGAACGCCGATCGGCTGGAGCCGGGCGAGCGCTGTGCTTCCACCAGCAATCGCAACTTCGAAGGCCGACAGGGCGCGGGCGGCCGCACGCATCTGGTGAGCCCGGCGATGGCGGCTGCGGCTGCGATCGAAGGCCACTTCGTCGACGTCAGTCGGCTCGGCTGAGGCGCATTCGTCATGACACCGTTTCGCATTCACACTGGCCTCGTCGCACCGATGGACCGGGAGAACGTCGACACCGACGCGATCATCCCGAAGCAGTTCTTGAAGTCGATCAAAAAGTCCGGTTTCGGCCCGAACCTGTTCGACGAGTGGCGCTACCTCGATCACGGAGAGCCCGGGCAGGATCAGGCTACGCGCCGGCCGAATCCCGACTTCGTGCTGAACCAGTCGCGCTACAAGGGTGCCTCGGTGCTGCTGGCGCGCAAGAACTTCGGCTGCGGCTCCTCGCGTGAACACGCGCCGTGGGCGCTCGACCAGTTCGGCTTTCGCGCGCTGATCGCACCGAGCTACGCCGACATCTTCTACAACAACTGCTTCAAGAACGGTCTGCTTCCGATCAAGCTGCCCGAGAGCGAGGTCGCCAAGCTGTTCGACGAGGCCTTGGCCTTCGTGGGCTACTCGCTGAGCATCGATCTGCAGCGCCAGGTCGTCGTCAAGCCCGATGGCAGCACCGTTGCGTTCGAGGTCGAGGCGTTTCGCAAGTACTGTCTGCTCGGCGGCTTCGACGACATTGGGTTGACGCTGCGTCACGCCGACAAGATCCGCGCGTTCGAGGCCGAGCGGCTGCTGACCAAGCCGTGGCTGGCACACAGCCTCTGAGCGGCCATGGCCTCTGCTTACAGCCGCGTTTACGTGTTTCTGCTTCACCGCTGGTGGGTGGCGTTTGTCCTGCTGGGCATCGTCTTCGTGCTCGGTGGGCTGCTGACGCTGAACCTGTTGCACACGCTGAGCGCGAACTTCGAGTTCCTGTCGATGTGCGGGGTCGAGGCGGTGCGCGACGGGGGCCTGCGCCAGCTGATCGAGATTGTTGTCTCGGGCTACTTCGCTGCGGCGTGCTATGTAGTTTTCAAACTCTGCGAAAAGGTGCTCGTCGAGCGCCTGATCATGAACAAGGGAAGTGATTCGTGAAGATTGCGATCCTGCCGGGTGACGGCATCGGCACCGAAATCGTGGCGCAGGCCGTGCGTGTGCTGGGCGTGCTCGATCTGCCGTTCGAACTGGAGACCGCGCTCGTCGGTGGTGTCGCGTACGAGGCGCACGGCCACCCGCTGCCCGAATCCACGCTCAAGCTCGCGCAGGCTGCCGACGCGGTGCTGTTCGGCGCGGTCGGCGACTGGAAGTACGACACGCTGGAACGCGCACTGCGCCCCGAGCAGGCGATCCTGGGGCTGCGCAAGCACCTCGGCCTGTTCGCAAACTTCCGCCCGGCAATTTGCTACGAGCAGCTTACGCATGCATCGAGCCTGAAGCCCGAGCTGGTGTCGGGGCTGGACATCCTGATCATCCGTGAACTCACCGGCGACATCTACTTCGGCCAACCGCGCGGTCGGCGCGAATCGCCCGATGGCGCGTTCAAGGGCGCGCCCGAGGCTTTTGACACGATGCGCTATTCGCGCCCCGAGATCGAGCGCATCGCGCACGTCGCATTCCAGGCGGCGCGCATGCGCGGCAAGCGTCTCACGAGCGTGGACAAGGCGAATGTCTTGGAGACCTTTCAATTCTGGAAGGACATCGTCACCGAAGTTCACGCCGAATATCCGGACGTGGTGCTGGATCACATGTACGTCGACAACGCCGCGATGCAATTGGTCCGGGCGCCGAAGAAGTTCGACGTGATCGTCACCGGCAACATGTTCGGCGACATCCTCTCCGACGAGGCTGCGATGCTGACCGGTTCGATCGGCATGCTGCCATCGGCATCGCTCAACGCCGCGGGCAAGGGCTTGTACGAGCCGAGTCATGGCAGTGCTCCCGACATCGCGGGCAAGAATCTCGCGAATCCTCTGGCTACAATCCTGTCTGCCGCCATGATGCTTCGCTTCTCTCTCAACCAGATCGCCGCCGCCGACCGCATTGAGTCCGCGGTGCAGCATGTGCTCGCCTCCGGCTTGCGCACGGCAGACATCTGGTCCGAGGGCACGGCGAAGGTCGGCACGATCCAAATGGGCGACGCCGTCGTGGCGGCGCTCAGCGGCAACATCACCAAAAAGGCGATCAAGGGCTAGCAAGCTCCGGTTCGTCTCGCCCCTATCCCCGGCGAACGAGCCGAGGCAGCAAGAGGTTTCGATAACTTTCTGAAAGGGCGAAGGATGAGACTCACAGGATTGGTTGGCTGGCGCGGCATGGTCGGCTCCGTGCTAATGGATCGCATGCAGGTCGAGGGCGACTTCGCCCACGTCGAGCCGATGTTCTTCAGCACCAGCAATGCTGGGGGCAAGGCGCCCGCGATGGCGAAGAACGAGACCAGGCTGCACGACGCCTACGACATCGAGGCGCTGAAGCGCTGCGAGATCATCATCAGCACGCAAGGTGGCGACTACACGAGTGATGTGTTTCCGCGCTTGCGGGCGTCAGGCTGGGCTGGTCACTGGATCGACGCGGCCTCGACGCTGCGCATGAAGGACGATGCCGTCATCGTGCTCGACCCGATCAATATGCCGGTGATCAAGGAGGCGCTGATCAAGGGGGGGCGCAACTGGATCGGCGGCAACTGCACGGTGAGCTGCATGCTGATGGGGGTGGGCGCGCTCTACAAGGCCGGGCTGGTCGAGTGGATGAGCACAATGACCTATCAGGCCGCATCCGGCGGTGGTGCGGCGCACATGCGCGAGTTGCTGACGCAGTACGGCACGCTGAACGCGTCGGTGCGCCCCCTGCTCGATGACCCGAAGAGCGCGATCCTCGAGATCGACCGCTTGCTCGCCGACAAGCAGCGCGCGCTGAGCGCGGCCGAGATCGAAAATTTTGGCGTACCGCTGGGTGGCAGCCTGATTCCGTGGATCGACAAGGACCTCGGCGACGGCATGAGCAAGGAAGAGTGGAAGGGCGCAGCAGAGACCAACAAGATACTCGGCCAGGGCGCCGGCTTCGGCACGGCGGCGGTGCCGGTTGACGGTTACTGCGTGCGGGTTGGCGCGATGCGCTGCCACAGCCAGGCGCTGATGTTCAAGCTGAAGAAGGACGTGCCGCTCGCCGACATCGAGACGTTGATCGCGAACGACAACGCCTGGGTCAAACTCGTGCCGAACAATAAGGAAGCGACGGTGCGCGATCTGACGCCGGTGGCCGTGACCGGAACGATGACGATCCCGGTCGGTCGCGTGCGCAAGATGGCGATGGGCACGCAGTATCTGGGCGCATTCACAATCGGCGATCAGCTGTTGTGGGGTGCTGCCGAGCCGCTGCGCCGCATGCTGCGCATCGTGATCGAGGCCTGATGATGGTGTGTGCCGCGATGGCTGTTGTCGCGTCGCAACGTCATGACCATCAAACCGCGCAGCCGGCGCCCGCTCTGAATGTCAGCCATTGCATGAGCTTGTCATCGTATCTTATTGATGCTATTGTGATTTCCGGCTTCGCGCCAAAGAGATATGTAGGGTGCGACGTAAATTGCGACAATGACGTTGTTGGTATTGGCGGGTGCGTTTCAGCACCCGCACCGTCTATCTGGGAGACGCCTTGAAAAGAAATGTGACGTTCTCGGGGCGCTTCGCCCTCACGGGGGTGGCTGCAGCCGCGCTGGTTCTCGCCGCGCCAGCCGCTTGGTCGCTGGGTTTGGGCAGGCTGCAAGTCCAGTCGGCACTGGGGGAAACGCTGCGCGCCGAGATCGACGTCACCAGCCTGTCACCCGAAGAGGCCTCGAACCTGCGCGTGCGCGTTGCCCCGCCGGAAGCGTATCGCGCAGCGGGTGTCGACTACAACCCGGTGCTGCCTGGCACGCAGGCCGAGTTGCTGCGTCGCGCCGACGGTCGGCCGTATCTCAGACTCAGCAGCGACCGCGGCGTGCAAGAGCCCTTCGTCGATGTGATCCTCGAGCTCAGTTGGTCCACGGGCCGGCTGGTGCGCGAATACACGCTGCTGTTCGATCCGCCGGTGGCGGCACGCGCGACGCCTGCGCCGGCGGCACCCGCGACTGCACCGACGATGGCGGCTGCCGCACCCGCGCCGGCACCGATAGCTCAGGCACCCGCGCGCACCACCGAACGACGTGCCCCCCCCGCGCGCGCGTCCGCACCCGAGGCGGCCCCCACGCCGGCCGCTGCTCGCGAGCCGCGTCCGGCCGCTGCAGGAGTCGACGAGTACAAGGTCAAGGCGGGCGACTCGCTGTCGCGCATCGCTTCGCGCACCTCGCGTCCGGGTGTGTCGCTCGATCAGATGCTGGTGTCGCTGTACCGCGGCAACCCGCAGGCGTTCCTGGACAACAATATGAATCGGCTCAAGGCCGGTGTCGTGCTGGCGGTGCCGAGCGCTGAATCCGCTCAGGGCGTGACGGCGAGTGAAGCACATCAGGTGATTCAGGCACAAAGCGCCGATTTCGGCGCCTACCGCCAACGGCTTGCGTCAGGTGTGCCAGCGGCCCGAACCGAAGGGTCAGCCCGCCAGGCAAGCGGCAAGGTCGAGGCGTCGGTCAACGACCGCCAGCAGGGTGCCACACCGACCCCTGACAAGCTGACCTTGAGCAAGGGCGCAGCATCGGCAAAGGCCAACGCTGCCGAAGAAAAGATCTCAAAAGACAAGGCCAAGAAGGCTGACGACGTTCGGGTTGCCGAGTTGTCGAAGAATGTCGACGAGCTGAAGAAGATTGCCGGTGCCACCGCCAGTGCCGCGGCGCCCAAGCCGGCCCCGGCAGTGGCCGCCGCGCCGGTCGCTCCGCCCGCCGTCACACCGCCGAAGCCGCCGGTCCTGTCGGTCCCGGCTCCGACGCCTGCCCCGGCCCCGCCGCCCCCACCTGCTCCAGCGCCATCGCCAGTAGCTCCGCCGGTACCCGCTCCAACGCCGGCTCCTGCCCCTGCACCAGCGGCTCCGGCGTCGGTGCCCGCTGTCGTGGCAGTTCCCGCTCCGACGGTGGCATCGGCACCCGTGCCCGCCTCGGCACCCGTGATCGCCGCGGCATCCGCGGCCGTGGCGCCTAAGCCCGCGGCTAGCGCTGCGCTCAAGCCCAAGGCGGCACCGGTGCCGGTCGAAGAGCCGAGCGTGCTCGGCTCGCTGCTCGACGATAACCCGATGGCGCTGGGCATAGGCGCGCTGGCGATTGCACTGGTCGGCGGATTCGGTGCCTATCGTTTCAGCAAGCGCGCCAAGAAGGATAGCGGGGAGACCTCGTTCCTCGAAAGCCGTTTGCAGCCCGACTCGTTCTTCGGAGCTAGCGGCGGCCAGCGCATCGACACGCGCGACGCCGGTGGCGCCTCCTCGTCGATGAGCTATTCGCTGAGCCAGCTCGATGCGATCGGCGACGTGGATCCGGTGGCCGAGGCCGATGTCTATCTCGCTTACGGCCGCGACCTGCAGGCCGAGGAGATCCTCAAGGAAGCGATGCGCAGCAGCCCGGACCGGATGGCGATCCGCACCAAGCTACTCGAGGTCTATGCCAAGCGGCGCGACACCAAGGGTTTCGAGTTGCTCGCCACTCAGCTCTACGCCTTGACACGCGGCGAGGGCGAGGACTGGGCCAAGGCCCAGGAGCTCGGCGCCCAAATCGATCCTGACAATGCGCTCTTCAAGCCGGGCGGTTCGCCTGCAATGGCCCATGGCGCGAGTGGCGAGATGATCGAGCCGCTAGGGGCCAGCACGATGCCACAGTCGGTGCTACCGTCGCCGTCGCAGTTTGGCAGTTCGGTGACTGGTGTAGCCGAGCACGACAGCGGCAACATGGATCTCGACCTTGATCTTGGCAATCCAGACGCCGGTTCGCCGGCGTCGGCGCCCGCGCCGCATCAGGTGACGCAGCCGGTCCTTGCGGCCGATCTGCGACCGACCGAGTACGACGCGTCGTCGCTCGACTTCTCGATGCCCGAGGTGCCCGAGTTGCAGGGCAAGACTGCGCATCCGGTGGTGGAACCGTCGGCATTCGATCTGTCGGACATTTCGCTCGACCTGGACATGCCGGCTCCGGCCCCCACGCCGGCCGCAGTACCTGCGACCAACTCGTCGGGATTCGGCGAGCTGGGCTTGCCGGCGCTGGGCCCGGACGGCGAAGACGACCCGCTCTCGCGCAAGCTCGAGCTGGCCGAAGAGTTTCGCCAGATCGGCGATACCGACGGTGCGCGCGATCTGCTCAACGAGGTCGTTGCCAAGTCCACAGGCTCGATGAAGAGCCGCGCGCAGAGCATGCTGGCCGACCTCGGGTGATCCGGGGGCGACGCAGCGCTGCATCGACGACAACCGAGAACCACTCGTGAGGGTGGTGCTCGGCATCGGCTACCGCGGGCAGGCGTACCAAGGCTGGCAGAGCCAGCCCGGTGGTTCGACGGTTCAGGATCAACTCGAGCGCGCGCTGGGCAAGTTCGCTGATCAACCGTTGCGCACAATGTGTGCGGGGCGCACTGACACCGGTGTGCATGCGCTGAACCAGGTCGTGCACCTGGACACCGCCCTCGAACGCGAGCCCCAGTCTTGGGTACGCGGCACGAATCGGTTCCTGCCCGCAGACATTGCGGTGCAGTGGTGCAGGCTGGCCGACGAATCGTTTCACGCGCGCTACAGCGCGATCGGCCGGCGCTATGTCTACGTGCTGCTCGAGTCGGTCGTGCGACCTGCGGTCGAGTCCGGTATGGTGGGTTGGAGTTTTCGACCGCTCGATAGCGCTGCGATGCAGGCGGCTGCCCAACTGCTGCTCGGCGAGCACGACTTCAGCGCCTTCCGCTCAGCCGAATGCCAGGCACCGTCGCCGGTGAAGACGATGCGCGCGATCGGCATCTCAAGGCGTGGCGCCTACTGGCGCTTCGAGTTCGACGCGAGCGCGTTCCTGCACCACATGGTGCGCAACCTGATGGGTTGCCTGGTCGCGGTCGGCTCGGGCGCGCGCGGTGTCGACTGGCTGGCCGAGGTGATCGCGTCGAAGGAACGGCGGCTCGCAGCGGCGACGTTTCCAGCCGACGGCCTGTACTTCGTCGGCCCGTATTACGATGCGATCCACGCCATTCCCGACCGCACTGCCGCGATGGACTGGCTGCCATGAACGCCCATGAACCAGCGCACCCGAATCAAGATCTGTGGCCTGACCCGCGAAGCCGACGTTGACGCAGCCGTCGAGGCCGGCGCTGATGCGGTCGGCTTGGTGTTCTACGACAAGAGTCCGCGTGTCGTCACGTTGACGCGCGCCGCCGAGCTCGCGCGGCGGCTACCGCCGTTCGTGACGCCGGTCGGCTTGTTCGTGAACGCGAACGATGCGGACATCGCCGCCGCCTGCGCGCTGATTCCGCAGTTGCTGTTGCAATTTCACGGTGATGAAACCCCGGCGCAGTGCGTGCGCGCCGCGCGTCCGTTCCTGCGCGCTGCCCGGATTACGCCAGGCTTCGATTTGCTAGACTTCGCGACTCGTTTTGCCCACGCCCAAGCCATCCTGCTCGACGCCCACGTCGAAGGGTATGGCGGCGGCGGAAAGGTCTTCGATTGGTCGCTCGTTCAGTCCGCCGTGCCCCTTCCCCTCGTTTTGTCTGGTGGGTTGCATGCCGGAAATGTGATTCATGGTATTCGCGCGCTGCGGCCTTGGGCCGTTGACGTGAGCTCCGGCGTCGAGTCCGCTAAAGGCGTCAAGGATGCCAAAGCGATCCGCCGGTTCTGCGATGCCGTGCGCCAGGCCGATGCCTGCAGCGCGGCATCGACTGTCTGACGAATCTTGATCACATGTCGAACTACCAACAACCCGATGCTTCGGGCCATTTCGGCCCCTATGGCGGCAGCTTTGTCGCCGAGACGCTTGTGCATGCGCTGGACGAACTCAAACGAGCCTACGCCGAAGCGCAGAACGATCCTGCGTTTATCGAGGAGTTTCGCTACGAGCTGAAGCACTTCGTCGGCCGCCCGAGCCCGATCTACCACGCGGCGCGCATGAGCCGCGAGCTTGGTGGTGCGCAGATCTTCCTGAAGCGAGAAGACCTCAACCACACAGGTGCGCACAAGGTCAACAACACGATCGGTCAGGCCATGCTCGCGCGCCGCATGGGAAAGCCGCGCGTGATCGCCGAAACCGGTGCCGGCCAGCACGGCGTGGCGACCGCGACAATCTGCGCCCGCTATGGCCTCGAGTGCGTCGTCTACATGGGCAGCGAGGACGTGAAGCGCCAGTCGCCCAATGTGTACCGTATGAACCTGCTCGGCGCCACTGTGGTACCTGTGGAGAGCGGCTCGAAGACGCTGAAGGATGCGCTCAACGAGGCTCTGCGCGACTGGGTCACGAATGTGGAGAACACCTTCTACATCATCGGCACGGTGGCCGGCCCGCACCCGTACCCGACGATGGTGCGCGACTTCCAGCGCGTCATCGGCGACGAGTGCTTGGTGCAGATGCCCGAGATGACCGGTCGCCAGCCGGACGCGGTGATTGCCTGTGTCGGCGGCGGCAGCAATGCGATGGGCATCTTCTACCCGTACATCGATCACGCTGGTACGCGCCTGATCGGCGTCGAGGCCGCCGGGCAGGGGCTGGAGACCGGCAAGCATGCCGCGTCGCTCAGTGCCGGCTCGCCGGGCGTGCTGCACGGCAACCGCACCTACCTGTTGCAGGATACGAATGGCCAGATCATCGAGACGCACTCGATCTCGGCCGGG
The DNA here is from genome assembly GCA_025360945.1 of Rhizobacter sp. GTDB lineage: Bacteria > Pseudomonadota > Gammaproteobacteria > Burkholderiales > Burkholderiaceae_C > LMDS01. The sequence goes on from JANYBE010000422.1 coordinate 18,063, forward strand.
CTGGACTATCCCGGTGTCGGCCCGGAGCATGCGTACCTGAAAGACATCGGGCGCGCCGAGTACGTCGGCATCACCGACAGCGAAGCGCTCGCCGCGTTCCATCGCCTGTGCCGCACCGAGGG
>JANYBE010000475.1 GCA_025360945.1 Rhizobacter sp.
GAGCACGGCATTGCACCGAAACGCATCGTTGCGGCGAAATACTTCAACGACGATCCAGCGCAGGGAGTGGAGCGCACGCGTCCGCTGTGCGTGTATCCGAAGCAGGCGAAGTACATCGGACGCGGCAGCACTAACGACGCCGGGAACTTCCGCTGCCGTGGCCCGAGCGACGGTGGTGATGAAGGTGATGAAGGTGATAACGACTGAGCCAGCGCAGTTCGTATCAACCGCGGCGTGCTCAGACATGCCGAATCTGAGCGACCTGTAGCCCTGTTGGTCAACAGTTGGCGCGCCGCCTGTTGGCCTCGTGTCATCCGCTCGAGCACGCCGAACCGCAACGGCGGTTTGGACGCTCAGCGGGCGCGGCGCGGGTGATAGTTACGGACCTGCTCGCGCGTGACCTTTTGGCGGTTGATATTTCGGGTAATCACGTAGCTGAAATCGGGTGGAGCATGTCGGCAGTTTTCGGCTCAACAGCACCCTGGCGATCGGGGCTGTCATCCGCGGGCTGGCGGCCACTGCCGCGCCGTGTGAACCAGGGTCAAGACCCACACGGTTTCGCCGTCGATCTCGTAGACCAGGCTATAGTTTTCGTGCGGAATCAATTCGCGGGCGCCAGGAATCTGGTTCTGTCGCAATAGCGCGGGCAGGCCGGCAAGGCTGCGGGAGCGACCGAGGTCAAAAGCCCAGCGAGTAGAACTGGTTCGCTGCAGACGAGGCCCGGTCTTTGGTAGCACCGAGCTGGCCTTTGCGAATCATGTGCATGACCTCGATGCCGGCGATCAAGATTCGAGCGCAGCGAAAGGTCTTGAAGCCGAGCATCGGCCGCACGCAAACCGGCCGCGCGTCGACGGTTGCCAGAAGGGGAAAGCGCACGCGGCTCCGGTTGAATGCGCGACCAGAGCGGCCTAAATGCGTGCCACTATGGCCGCGAGGCTCTCACCCTCACGAACGTCAAGATGCCCACGCCCTCGCGCCCATCTACTGGACTCTTGTTTGGTTCAGTCTTAAGCGAAAGCGTGTCACCCTCAATGGCATAGAACCGTACCTGATCTGTTCCGAGGCGCTTCCCATCCCACTCAATGTCGATGTGATGCACGACCTTGCCGGGTGACAGGTCATACGTGCCTCCGTAGGCCAGCATGGATTTGTGGAGCTTGATTCGCTCCTCGTCGGTTGGCTCGTTGCGCGGTCGTGGCTGATCGGCGGTCACAAAAAACACGAGCATTCGGCCATCCGATGAGTAGCTGATATAGCCGTCCGGATGAACCCCGAGCTGGTTGTAACGCTCGCCAGTGCCGGCGACCTCGCGCACGAACGATTTGAGTTGCCAAGTCCCGAGCAGCGGATTTGCATCGGCCCGAGCGAGCGTGGACTGAAACAGCACAGCCAGCGTGAAAGTAGCTACGGCAATTCTGTTGAGCATGGGAATAGTCCTTGATGAGTGACCAAGTTTCGAGCTGCGAAAAACGTCAGATCGGTGCTCTGTCGAGACCTGCGTGCGACGAGTTGCACGACGCTCGGCCGGCCCAATGTTGTCCCGACTGCCGATTCACTCTGCCGACATTGAAGTACAAACTTGTCGACCTGGCAAATGAATATCAAAGAGTCGCGGTGTGGGCGGTCAAGCGACTTCGATGTCCTTCAGCGGACGGACGACACTGCACGCCTGCGCTGCGTCGCGGGCTTCGCGACAGTCCGATTGGACTGTAATGCGGCTTGCTGGGTTTGGTGGGGCCACTTCAGCGGTTCTAGCTGACCCGCCGCCGCCTCACCCCGTTCGAGACCTTCTATTGGTGGACTCGACCGGCAGGTACGGGCCGCGAAGGGCCGCCGTCTATGGGCTCGACAGCAGTCTTTGGCCGCGACTGTGAGCTCGCGGCTCAGCCAGATCGCGTCCTTCGGCGGAATCACCAAAATGGCCAACGTCAGCTGTCAGCGAGCTTACCGAAAAAAGGGCAGCCTCGGCCAGGAGCGGTAGCCGACGAACGGCAGCTTCTGGGTAGCCCGCCGATTCCCTATCATTGGTTGCGCGGCCCGATGGCGGCGCCGGTACCCCAGGAGCGGCATGAGCACAATCGCAATACCAAC
>JANYBE010000508.1 GCA_025360945.1 Rhizobacter sp.
GAGCACGCGGCGCGGATGGCGATCCAGTTCCTAGCTCCGGACGATCAGGTGATTCAACAGTCGTACCAGATTCTGGCGGGATCGCTTCAGCACCAGTCGCGTCTCGAAGAGTCGTTACAGGTCTGCGCGGAGGCCGACGCGGGCCTCACCGTCTCGGTCTCAGCATCGTTCGGACCGATGTAGCCGATCTCGATCCACCTGTGCGGCTTGTCGTTGTACTTTGCGGCGTTCGAGATCAGATTGGAGAAGATCTCGCGCACCCGAACGCGATCACAGTGCGCGACGGGCATCTGTCGCGGCACGCGCACCGCGACGCCACTTTCTTCGAGTCTTGACCCAAGCATTTCCACCGCTTCGACGAGCACGGGCCCAAGTTCGATGTCTTCCCTGTCCAACGACATGCGCCCGACTCTTGAGAAGTGAAGCAGCGCATTGAGCAAGGTGTCCATCCGCACCGTCAGACGGAGTAGCCACTCGGCACGAGCGGGATCGTGCCCGCCCCCCGCCCTGGCTTCCTCGAGCAACCGGTGCGCATACTTGTTGATGCCGCGCAGCGGTTCCTTCAGGTCGTGTCCGGCCACGTAGGCGAAGGCATCGAGCTCGGCGTTGCTACGGGCCAGTTCGGCATTGGCTTCGGCCAGTTGCTCGGCGCGCACGACGACCAGGTCCATCACCATGCGGCGCAACTGCTGAGCGGCCTCGACCTCTACCCTTCGCCACGGGCGGGAGCGCCCGCGCACCTGCTCCTGCCACAGGTCGAAGCTACGGCGCGGCGTAAGGCGCAGTCCCAACGGGCCGACCGAAGTCGGTTTCTCGTGCGGGTTGCCGGCCCAGTTGAACGTCTGAACCTGTTCGCCGCGAAACCAGAGGATGAGCGGGCTCTCTGCATGCCTCGAAACGGCCGTCGCAAGAACGCCACTTGCACGCTCCGAAAGCGCGGCGGTCGCTGGCGGGTACACGGCAGTCAGCGCGTCGGTCGAATATGTCTGGAGGCCATCGGGCACCTGATCGATTCGTTCCCGAATCCAAGCGGCTAGCGGCTTCAACTGCTGTTCGTCGGGCGTCACGCCTGCGGTGAACCAGTGGGAGCGCTGGAAGATCGCGACACCGTCGGCTTGAATGCCATCGAGCAGGCTCGGAGACGCTGAGCTTGCGAGCGACAACTGACCATCCCCGGCCGCCCGCGTCAACACCGCGAGATGCACGGCGTCCATGTGAACGCGATACTGCAGGTGCTCTCGCAACTCGGCCTGAGCGATCTCGAGCGAGGCGAGCTGCGCAAGAAACTCGGCGGCGGCGCGCAGCGGATACGGAAACGACTTGGGTGAGTAGTGATGACAGGCGATGAGCCCCCAAAGCGCGCCGTCGCGGAGGATAGGCATCGTCAAAGTCGCCGCGACGCCCATGTTTTGCAAATACTCGGTGTACATCACCGATGCACCACGCAAGGCACAGTGGGTCATCTCAAGCGGGCGCTGCGTGTCGGGGTTGAGCAGCGGCACCATCTCGCACAGCTCACCCTGCACGTTGGGCAGCGGGCGAACGCCGATCTTCTTGAAGATTTCGCGCGCCGGCTTCGGGATGTCACCAGCCGGGTAGCGCAGGCCCTGCCACGACGGCAGGTCTTCGCGCCGCGCATCGGCCATCACTTCGCCACTGTCGTCAGAGTGAAAGAAGTAGACCATCGCCCGGTCGAGCCCGGTGATGTTCCGGGCCTCGCGGGCGACCACCTCACAGAACTCGGCCAGCGACTGTGTGCTTTTCAGGCGACCGATGGTCTTTGTGACCATCGAGAAATAGTCGCCGTCTTGACTCACCAAGGGCGTACCGCGACCGCTCGGCTCCATCTCGACGAGCAGAACGCCGTCTGCCGTGTGGATCGTCATGTCCATCGCCGGAGCCTCCGCGTGCAGCCCGGGCAAGCTCGCGGTTAGCGCGTAGCAGGGGTTGCAGTCGAGCGCCACGGTGCGGGTCAACGCCTGAATGCGTTCGGCCGCGGTCACGCCGACGATCTGCGAGAGGTCGCTGCCCAATACCTGATCGACGCTCAGACCCGTCCAGCGCTCGCAGTTGTCGCTGACCTGCACAACTACATGGTCGTCGAGTCGCAGCACCAGCAACATCCCGTGCGCCTGGATGCACCCAGGGGTTTGCACGGGCTCGTCGTCACAGTTGGAAAGCGATATGCCGTGCCGTTTGATGCTGTACGGAACGGGCAGAGACGCGGCAGGAGTCATGGGCTTAGTCGTTGGGCTTGGGCGACCCCATGCTGGGCACGTCGAGCGACACGCCAGCGCCGGGCTTCAGGGCCAGACAAAGTGGCTGCCACGTGCGCTCTCCGGCCCTTCGAGCCAGAAGCGAACTTCTGCGGCCAAAGTCATCACGTCCACCGGCTTGGCGATGTAGCCATTGAATCCAGCGGCCTGCAGCATCAGTGCATCGCCTTTGAGGGCGTACGCCGTAAACGCCACGATCACAATGTGTTTCGTCGCCGGTTCGGCCTTCAAGTGTCGCGTCAACTCGATCCCGTCCATGCCTGGCATCTGGACGTCCATCAGGATGAGGTCGGGCAAGAACACGGGGATTTGCGAGAGCGCCTGCTTCGCATCGGCCGACGCTTCGACGACGTAGGCTGCAGCCGAAAGCACAAACTTCGCCATCTCGATGAACATCTCGTTGTCGTCGACGATCAAGACGCGCGTTGGGTTCATGTTCATTGGTGGGAAGCTTAAGCGCGCGCACATCCCGGTGGAAGTGGCGCGAAACGGTCGAGCGGGGATGCAGAGCACGGCAAC
>JANYBE010000567.1 GCA_025360945.1 Rhizobacter sp.
TTCTAGCAAATACTCCCGCCCGGACCATTGTCACGAGCGTAATTCTTATGACTATGTCACGGAAATACAAGCGGAATTCGCATATCGCACAGATGCAGTGCAGGGTTGCTCGCCCTTCCCTTCCAAAAACTTTTTCGCTAGCATAGGTCTCACTCTTCAGATCGCAGTTCGTCCGGACCGCGACCTTCCTGCAATACTTTTTTCACTGCCGAGGCTATCCATACATGAGCGAGCATATACATCACGTTACCGACGATACTTTCGAACCGGAGGTGCTCCAGTCACAGGTTCCCGTGCTGGTGGATTACTGGGCCGAGTGGTGCGGCCCGTGCAAGATGATCGCGCCCATCCTCGATGAGGTCTCGAAGGACTACGGCGACCGGCTGCAGATCGCCAAGATGAACGTCGACGAGAACCGCGACGTGCCGGCTAAATTCGGCATTCGCGGCATCCCGACGCTAATGCTGTTCAAGGACGGCCAGCTCGCCGCGACCAAGGTCGGCGCCTTGTCCAAAGCCCAGTTGACCGCGTTCCTCGACGGTCATCTATAATTCTGCTAATCGCGGCGGGAGCCGGCGCTTTATCCAAGCCGCCTGCTTCTGCCGTCAAGAATCTGCCACCACGCCCTGAGGCTCGCCAACGATACCGGCAGCCCAGACGCCCGACACGGCGGCGCGAGGGATCGGCTCCACACTCCCGTTGTCCATTGCTCGCCCGAGCGAGCGCGAGTGCCATTCGGCCCCGAAAGCCGACGCTCTTCCACACCAGGGTCATTCGCCCATGCATCTGTCAGAACTCAAGTTGATCCACGTCTCGGAGCTCATCACGATGGGCGAGGCGCTGGAGATCGAAAACGTTGCCCGCATGCGCAAGCAGGAGCTGATGTTCGCGATCATGAAGAAGCGCGCCAAGGCCGGCGAGCAGGTGTTTGGCGACGGCGTGCTGGAGGTGCTGCCCGACGGCTTCGGCTTCCTGCGCTCCCCGGACGCGAGTTACATGGCGTCGACCGACGACATCTACCTCAGCCCGAGCCAGATCCGTCGCTTCAACCTGCACACCGGTGACGCGATTGAAGGCGAAGTGCGTGTGCCCAAGGACGGCGAACGCTACTTCGCGCTCGTGAAGGTCGACCGCGTCAACGGCGTGGCGCCCGAGGAGAGCAAGCACAAGGTCATGTTCGAGAACCTGACGCCGCTGTTCCCGAAGGAGCAGTTCAAGCTCGAGCGTGACGTCAAGACCGACGAGAACATCACCAGCCGCATCATCGACTTGGTCGCGCCGATCGGCAAAGGCCAGCGCGCGTTGCTCGTCGCCCAGCCCAAGACCGGCAAGACGGTGATGATGCAGCAGTTGGCGCATGCGCTGGTGGCAAATCACCCCGAGGTCTACCTGATTGTGCTGCTCGTCGACGAGCGCCCGGAGGAAGTGACCGAGATGGTGCGCACAGTGCGCGGCGAAGTCATCAGCTCGACCTTCGACGAGCCCGCGGCGCGCCATGTGCAGGTCGCCGAAATGGTGATCGAACGCGCCAAGCGCCTGGTCGAGATGAAGAAGGACGTGGTGATCCTGCTTGACTCGATCACGCGGCTGGCCCGTGCCTACAACAACGTGCTGCCGTCCAGCGGCAAGGTGCTCACCGGCGGCATGGACTCGAACGCGCTTCAGCGCCCCAAGCGCTTCTTCGGCGCCGCGCGCAATGTCGAGGAAGGCGGCTCGCTAACCATCATCGGCACCGCGCTGATCGACACCGGCAGCCGCATGGACGAAGTGATCTACGAAGAGTTCAAGGGCACCGGCAACTGCGAAATCCACCTGGATCGCCGCATGGCCGAGAAGCGCGTCTATCCGTCGATCCTGATCAACAAGAGCGGCACGCGGCGCGAAGAGTTGTTGCTGCAGCCCGAGATCCTGCAAAAGACCTGGATCCTGCGCAAGCTGCTGTATCCGATGGACGAGATCGAGGCGATGGAGTTCATCCTCGACAAGATGAAGTCGACCAAGAACAACCACGACTTCTTCGACATGATGCGCCGCGGCGGCTAATCCCAGCGATCAGGCTATACTCGAAGGTTTTCCGCTTTTGGAAAGTGCGCCGAACGGTTCGGCGTGGCTGCCACAACTCAAGCCGAGGTTCCCATGAAAGAAGGCATTCACCCCACGTACCGCGAAGTCTGCTTCGTGGACTTGTCCAATGGTTTCAAGTTCGTGACGCGTTCGTGCGCCACCGCCAAGGAAACCATCAAGATGGACGACGGCCGCGAACTGCCGCTGTTCAAGCTGGAAACCACCAGCGAATCGCACCCGTTCTACACCGGCACGCAAAAGAGCGTCGACTCGCTCGGCGGCCGCGTCGAGAAGTTCCGTAACAAGTTTGCGCACCTGAGCACCAAGAAGTAATTCTGGTGCCGCGACCACGCGATCGGACAAAGGCAGCCTCGGCTGCCTTTTTTGTTGGTGCCACGCGATGGCATGATCCGCGCCTGAATCCTCGTACCTCCTGAATTGAACTCCCCAAACCCCGCCCTCGTCACCCAGCGCGCAGCGCAGCGGCTGCCGCGCGTTGCGCTGGTGCTGTTCTGCGCCGCCTACGTGCTGCCGGGCATGTTCGGGCGCGACCCGTGGAAGAGCGCGGACATCACGGCGTTCGGGTACATGGTCAACATCGCGAACGGCCAAACACCGTGGTTCGCGCCGACCGTCGGCGGCCTGCCGGCCGATGCAGCGCTGCTGCCGTACTGGCTGGGTGCGGTCTTCATTAAGCTCCTCGGGCCGTGGTTCGGGCCAGCCCTGGCGGCGCGCATTCCGTTCGCCTTGCTGCTCGTGTTCGTGCTGGTGCTGACCTGGCATGCCACCTATCACCTCGCGCGCACCGAGGCCGCGCAGCCGTTGCCCTTCGCGTTCGGCGGCGAGGCCAGCCCGATCGACTATGCGCGCGCAATCGCCGATGGCGCGTTGCTTGCGCTCATCGCCACGCTGGGCCTGCTTCAGCTCGGCCACGAGACAACGCCCGAACTCGCGCAGCTCGCCAGCGTGGCGCTGTTCGTCTACGCGCTCGCCGCCAGTCGGTTCCGTGCCTTCGAGCCCAAGCTCGCGGTGCTCGCCGCGCTGCCTGCGCTGGCGGCCAGCGGCGCGCCCAGCATCGCGCTTGCGCTCGGCGCCGTCGGCAGCGTGATCTGCAATGCCTCGTCGTACGAACCGGCGCGGCGCTTCATGCCTTGGATCGGCGCGAGCACGCTGCTCGCCGCGCTGCTGGCCACGGTGCTGGGCGCGTGGGGCATGCGCACGAGTGCGTCCAGCCTGTCGCTCGCTGGGGCATGGGAGCTGCTGCGGCTGCTCGCTTGGTTCACCTGGCCGGCCTGGGCGCTCGCGCTCTGGACGATCTGGCGCTGGCGCGATCACCTATGGCACCGCCACATCGCGATCCCGCTTGGCTGCACCGCGGTGAGCCTGTTCGCATGCATCGCCATGGGTGGCTCGGAGCGCGCTCTGATGTTGGGCCTGCCGCCACTTGCGGTACTCGCCGCATTCGCACTGCCAACCCTGCAGCGCAGCACCGCGGCGGCAATTGACTGGTTCTCGGTCTGCTTCTTTACGGTCTTCGCCGCGGTGATCTGGGTTGTCTACACCTCGATGCAGACCGGCGTTCCAAGCCAGCCCGCGGCCAATATCGCGCGGCTCGCGCCCGGCTACGTGCGCAGCTTCTCGGTGTTCACGCTGGTGCTCGCTGCGCTCGCGACGCTCGCGTGGCTGTGGCTGGTGAAGTGGCGCACCGGCCGCAACCGTCACCCGCTGTGGAAGAGCCTGGTGCTGCCGGCCAGCGGCGTCGCGCTGTGCTGGCTGCTGGTGATGACGCTGCTGCTGCCACCACTCGACCAGGCTCGCAGCTACCGGTCGCTGGTGCAGCGCGTCGCCAGGCTCGTGCCGGCCGGCGCATGCATCGCTGCGCCGGACATGTCACGCGCGCAAGTCGTCGCGCTGGAGTATCTCGGCGGCTTTCACGTCGATGCGGTGACACCGGCGGCCACCGCACGTTGCGAGCTCCTGCTGCAGATGCAGACGCGTCAGACCACGCGCACGCCGGGTGCTGGCTGGAAGCTGCTCGCACGCGAACGCCGCAACACCAGCGACGAAGAGATCACAGCCGTGTATCGGCGAGCAGTTCCCGCACCTCAGTGACGCAGCGCACGCGCGCCGCGGGGAAGACAAGCCGAAACGTCGAGCCGCGCCCCAGCTCGCTCTCGATCACGAGCTCACCGCCGTGGCGCTGCACCACGTGCTTGACGATCGCCAGGCCCAGTCCGGTGCCGCCAGTGTCGCGCGAGCGGCTGCCGTCGACGCGGTAGAAGCGCTCGGTCAGGCGCGGCAGATGTTCGCGCGCGATGCCCAGGCCAGTGTCGCTCACCGCGATCTCACCGGCGCCGTCGGCAAGCTGCTTCCACGTCAGCTCGACACGGCCGCCTTCGGGCGTGTAGCGAACCGCGTTGTTCACGAGGTTGGTGATCGCGCTGAGCAACTCGGTCTGCGTCCCGGCAATCTGTACCTCGATGTCCGACGGAAACACGAGCGTATGCCGGCGCGCTGACAGCACACGCGCATCGGCCTGGACCTGCGCCAGCAGCGGCGCCAGTGCGATCCAGCGGTCGGTGTGCGGTCGCGGACTGCCCTCGAGCTGGGACAGGGTGAGCAGGTCGCTGACCAGCGTGGCCATGCGATCGGCTTGCTGCGTCATTAGCGTCAGCACGCGCTTTCGCTCGACATCCGTCAGCGGCAAATTGACCAGGGTCTCGATGAAACCGGCGAGCACCGTCAGTGGCGTGCGGATCTCGTGCGACACGTTGGCGACGAAGTCGCGCCGCATGCCGTCCGAGCGTTCACGCTCGGTGATGTCCTGCGACAGCACCAGCTTGAGATCGTCGCCATAGTCGCGCACCAGCACCGACAGCGTTCGCTGGCCGCGCGGGTCGGGGATTAGCACCGCATCGCTGAAACGCCCGGCCTGCAAATAGCCGACGAAAGCCGGTGCGCGCACGAGGTTGGTCACACGTTGGCGTCGGTCGCGTTGCGGATCGAGGCCGAAGTGGTCGGCAGCAAGCGAATTGCACCACTCGATTTGGTCACCGGCGTCGAGCAGCATCACGCCGTTAGGCGAAGCCTCGATGGCCGAGAGGAACTGGCTCAACCGCTCGCGCTCCAGCGCGGCGCCCTGCTCGCGGCCACGGATCGCACGTTCGACGCGGTAGCCGAGCTCACCCCACAGACCCGCATCGCGAGGCGCCGGGCCCTCCTGCGAGCCGCGCAGCCACTCGATCAGCCGATAACCGCGCAGCGTATCGCGCACCGCGATCACGCCGAGCGCTGCGGCAACACCGAGCAGCACACCGAGTAGCGGTGCGCTCCACTGCACAACCATCCCGCCGATCAGGCCGCCGACCAGCGCAGCGAGCGCTGCGGCCAGCACGCGGGGCAGCAGCCAGTTCATCGCGCTCCAGACATCACGCCGAAACCGCGTGCGCGGTCGCCTGCTGCGTCAAGCGGTAGCCCGCACCGCGCACGGTCTCGATCATGTGCGCGCACTGCACCGGGCTCAGCGCCTCGCGCAGGCGTTTCACATGCACGTCGACCGTGCGCTCTTCGATGAACACGTGATCACCCCAGACGCGGTCCAGCAGCTGCGCGCGACTGTGCACGCGTTCGGGGTGAGTCATGAAAAAGTGCAGCAGGCGGAATTCGGTCGCACCTACCTTCACTTCGGTGTCACCGCGACTGACGCGACGCGTCGCTGGGTCGATCTTCAGCGCGCCCACTTCGACCGCCGAATCGAGCGCCTCGGGCGCCTTGCGCCGCAGCACCGCGCGGATGCGCGCCATCAACTCGTTGGTCGAGAATGGCTTGGTCAAGTAATCGTCGGCGCCGGCATCCAGCCCCTGGATCTTGTCGGCCTCGTCGGCACGCGCCGTCAGCATGATGACCGGCAGCTCGCGCGTGCGCGCCTCACCGCGCCAGCGCTTCGCCAGCGCCAGACCGGATTGGCCGGGCAGCATCCAGTCGAGGACGATCAGGTCGGGCAGCACGCCATCGACCGCGGCCTGTGCCTGCTCGGCAGTCGCGGCGATCGTGACCTCGAAGCCAGCGTGGCGCAGGTTGATCGAGATCAATTCGGCGATCGCCGATTCGTCTTCGACGACGAGGATGTGGCTCATTTCGAATTCCTCTTCATCGCACCAGGGATTCCACATCGTCCACCGAGTTGTGGCGCACATCGGTGCCCTTGACGATGTAGATGATCTGCTCGGCCAGGTTCTTCGCATGATCGCCGACACGCTCAATCGCCTTCGCGACGAATACGAGGTCGATGCTCGACGAGATCGTGCGCGGATCCTCCATCATGAAGGTGATCAGCTTGCGCATGAGGCCCTCGAACTCTTGGTCGATCAGGTCGTCGGCCTTGAGCACCTCGATCGCCTTGTCGACGTCCAGGCGCGCGAACGCGTCGAGCGCCTTGCGCAGCTGGGCGACCGCGAGCTCTGCCTCGTAGCCAAGATCCTTCACCGGCAAGCGCAAGCGGCTCGACACCCCGGAGTTCAACAGGCGCTGCACCGTTCGGGCGATACGCGCGGCTTCGTCGCCGACGCGCTCGAGGTTGGCGATCGTCTTGGAGATCGCGATCAGCAGGCGCAGGTCGCGCGCCGTCGGCTGGCGCCGCGCGATGATGGTCGAGAGGTCGCGGTCGATCTCGACCTCAATCTGGTTCACGCGCTCTTCGGTCATCAGCACGTCGGAGGCGATCTCGGCACTGAAATTGGTCAGCGCGTAGACCGAGCGCGCGACCTGGGATTCGACGATCCCGCCCATCTCGAGCACGCGCGTCGAGATGCCGCTAAGTTCCGCGTCGAACTGGGTCGAAAGGTGTTTGTCGCTCATGG
>JANYBE010000186.1 GCA_025360945.1 Rhizobacter sp.
GGCCAGATGCGAGCGCACGGCATCGAGGTCGCGCTCGACGATTTCGGCACCGGCTTCTCGTCGCTCAACATGCTGCGCAGCCTGCCACTGTCCACCGTCAAGATCGACCGTACGCTGATCGAACCGATGCCCGAGCCAAACGCCACTGCGGTGGTCAAGGCGATCTGCGACCTCGCCGTGGTGCTGCACCTCGATGTCGTGGCCGAAGGCGTCGAGACGGCCGCACACGCCAGCGCCGCCCTGGGTGCGGGCTGCAATGTGCTGCAAGGCTTTCTGTACGCTGAGCCGCTCGAACCGGCCGAGGCGGCGCAGTGGCTGCGCGCCCGCGCGGAGCTGGACATTGAATAGCTCAGCACATTTTCTTGGTTCACCGCAGCGCACCCGCTGCATAGAGTGCAGGTCTTCGGTTTATCCTGGCTTGCATTCTCATCACGCTTTATGCTTTCTTCCGCCGCACATTGACACTTGGCGCTGTAGCCGCCCTCACGGTCAGCGCACTGCCAGCGCTGGCCGATATACCAGGCCGCTCAACGTCAGCTACGACCCGACGCGCGAGCTGTATTAGGAGTTCAACGCCGCGTTCGCGAAGCAATGGAAGGCCAAGACCGGGGAGACCGTGACGATCCGCCAGTCGCACGGCGGCTCGGGCAAGCAGGCACGCTCGGTGATCGACGCTCGAGGCCGACGTCGTGATGCGCTCACTTGCCTACGACATCGACGCGATCCACGACCACGGCAAGCAGCTGCCGGTCGATTGGCAAAAGGCCTGCCGAACAACGGAGGGAGTTCGCGTTCGCGGTCTGATGGCGCGCTTGCCTACACTCGGGGCCGACGACGACCTCGAACATGCGCATCCACGACATCCGCGAACGCCTGCGTGCCCACGGTGCGCTGCCCTTGCACGAGCACCGCGTGCTGCGTCTGTGGGCCAATGCGCTGCCGCAGGCCAGTGGCAAGCGTAAGCCCCACGACTTTCTGCCGCTGAGCGTGCGCGACGCGCTGCCTGCGGTCGAGGCCGAGCTGCGCGGACTCGCGCAGCTGCGCTCCGAGCATCCGGCCGAGGACGGCTCGGCACGTTTGCTGATCTCGCTCGCCGATGGCCAGACGGTCGAGAGCGTCCTGCTGCCGCGCGATGGCCTGTGCGTGTCGACGCAGGTTGGCTGCGCGGTCGGCTGCCTGTTCTGCATGACCGGTCAGGGTGGCCTGCTGCGCCAGCTCGGCAGCGCCGAGATCGTCGCGCAGGTCGCGCTCGCGCGCACGCGCCGCGCGGTGCGCAAGGTCGTGTTCATGGGCATGGGCGAGCCGGCGCACAACCTGGACAACGTGATCGAGGCGATCGAACTGCTCGGCACCGAGGGCGGCATCGGCCACAAGAACCTTGTGTTCTCTACGGTGGGGGACCGGCGCGTCTTCGGGCGCTTGCCGCTGGGCACGGTGAAGCCGGCGCTCGCCTTGTCGCTGCATTCGACACGCGCCGAGCTGCGCGCGAAGCTGATGCCGCGTGCGCCCGTGATCACACCGGACGAGCTGGTCGAGCTCGGCGAGCGCTATGCGCGCGCCAGCGGCTACCCGATCCAGTACCAGTGGACGCTGCTGGCCGGCATCAACGACGGCGACGACGAGCTCGATGGCATCGTGCGGCTGCTGCGCGGCAAGTACGCGCTGCTCAACATGATCCCGTACAACACCGTGGACGGGCTGGACTTCGAGCGGCCGTCCGCGCAACGTGCCGACGCGATCGCGCGCACGCTGCATCGACGCGGCGTGCTGACCAAGCTGCGCCAGTCTGCCGGGCAGGACGTCGAAGGCGGCTGCGGACAATTGCGGGCGCGCGCGGCCGAGCAGCCCGTGAAATGGGTCAGCCGTTCCTGATCCGGCTCACCAGCGCGGCCGTGAACGCCTTCGTCCCCGCGCTGCCACCCAGATCGCCGGTGCGCACCAGGTCGACGTTGAGCGCGGCGTTGATCGCCTGGCGCAGGCGCGTCGCCATCTCGACCAGCTTGACATGGTCGAGCATCATCGCGGCGGCGAGCAGCAGCGCGGTCGGATTCGCCTTGTCCTGTCCTGCGATGTCGGGCGCCGAGCCATGCACGGCCTCAAAGATCGCCGCGTCGGCGCCGATGTTCGCGCCCGGCGCCATGCCCAGCCCGCCGACCAGGCCGGCGACGAGGTCGGAGAGGATGTCGCCGAACAGGTTGGTCGTCACCAGCATGTCGAACTGCCACGGGTTCAGTACCAGCTTCATTGCGCAGGCGTCGATGATCACGGTGTCGAGAATGAATCGGCCCTTGTATTTGCGTTCGTAGAGCTCCAGCCCGGTCTCGACAAAGATGCCCGTCAGCGCCTTCATGATGTTGGCCTTGTGGACGATCGTGACTCGTCTGCGTCCGGTTCTGACCGCGTGCTCGAACGCGAACTCGAGCAGCCGTCGGCTGCCGGCGCGAGTGTTGATGCCGGTGGCCATCGCGACCGCGTGCGGGTCGTCGTCAATCTGCACGTAATGCTCGTGGCCGATGTACAGGCCCTCGAGGTTCTCGCGCACGACGACCAGGTCGATCTTGTCGAAGCGCCCGCCGGGCGTGATCGTGAGGGCCGGGCGCAGGTTGGCGTAGAGCTGGAACTCCTCGCGCAGCCGCACGTTCGACGAACGGTAGCCCCCGCCCGACGGCGTTTCGAGCGGGCCCTTCAGCGCCAGCCGCGTGCGGCGAATGCTCGCGAGCGTGGAGGAGGGCAGTGGATCGCCGGCGCTCGTCACCCCTTCGAGCCCGGCGATCTGGCGGTCCCACTCGAACGGCGCACCGAGCGCGTCCAGTGCGGCCAGCGTGGCGTCGACGATCTCCGGGCCGATGCCGTCGCCGGGGATTAGCGTGGCGGGGACGGGGATGGGCATGGACGGCCTCTGGTTGAACGGTGGGATGATGGGCGATGATGTTACGTCCGCTCTTGTTCGTTTCCCTAGCATGGCCCGTGCCGGGCTCGGCGCAGACCGTGCCCGAGCGCAGGAACTGGTTCGACGATCCGTTCTTCCAGATCGCGAACGCGCTGCCCGACTGCCCGGTGCCGGCCGGCCCGCTGATCACCGAGGACGAGCGACGCGTGCAGTCGCACCACCGCGCCGAGCGCGGCACGACCTGCTGGCTCGCCGGCCAGTGCGACCGCTCGAGCTTCTACGCATACGACGCCGACATCGCCGACGCGATCAAGGCGGCGCTGAAGGCGTCGAACCCGTTTGCGCGCGCAACGCTGTGGGTGACGGTGCAGGGCCGCGTCGTGTACATCGAGGGCTGCGTGCCGGATCAAGCCATGGAGCCGGCGCTGGAAGCGTTCGCGAAGCGCGTCGCGGGGGTTGAGCAATCGATCGCGACGGTGTTCGTAAAGGGCACGTCGCGTCCGCCGTACCGCTTGCTCAGAGCGCCGTAGCCGCGCCCGCCAGGCGCTGAACCAGCGCATCGACCTCCGGCATAGTCGCGGGCGCAGGCAGCGCGTCCGCGAGGGCGCTGGACAGCAGCCGCGCGAGGGTCGGTGGCTGCAGCGTGATCGTGCCGAAGAACAGCAGCCGCGGCCCGCGCGCGATCAGCAGCGTCGGGAAGTCCTCGACGTCGAGGTTGTCGACCAGCGCGGCGTCGTCCTCGATGTCGATCCATGCGCCGCGGCCGGTGCCGCCGAGCGCTGCGATGGCTGCCTCGAAGGTGGCGCGGTAGTCGCGGCAAGTGCCGCACCACTGCGCGCACAGGCAGGCCACGAGCAGAGGGGGAGGCGCGTCCATGCTCGCGAGTGTGCCGTGGCCACGCCGGCGATGCCGCGAACAGGTCTTAGCTGAATTGCTGCTTTGGTTTGCATGGATATGGAATCGCAGAATTTGTCGTTCCGCTGCCCAACGGTCCTCGGGTGGCGCGGGCCGAAGCGGTCGGCGCTCAGCGAGTCGACGAACCGGCCGACCACGCACTTGAACGCCCACGAGAGGTACAGCGAGCCGACGAAGGCACCGATCGCGGCCGGCCAGAGGTCTTGGCGGCGCATCTGTGCGGCGATCGCGGTGGCGGTCAAGCCAAGAGGGATCCTTCGGTGACGTAGAGCAGGAAGAAAGCGACAAGGCGGCTAATGCGGGTGGCGAGCAGGTTCGAGGAGGGCAGACCCATTCCCCGCAGTCTAGGTCTAGATGTCTAGGTCGGTCTAGGTCAGGACAGCAGCTGCTTGCGCGCCCGGTGCAGCCGCACGAACAGGTTGTCCTCGCTGATGCCGAGCTCGCGGCACACGTCTGCGGTGCTCTGCTCCTCGAGCACGCGCAGCCGCATCACGTCGCGCAGCCCAGGCGGCAGCGCTTCGATGCGCCCGAGCACGATGGCCAGCAGCTGCTGCTGCTCGGCGATCTCGTCCGGACGCGGACGCGGGCACTCGAGCGAGTGGGCGGGGCTGTCTTCGCCGTCGACAACCTCGAGCGAATCCAAGCCGACGTTGCGGCGCACCGAATCGACGATCTTGTTCTTCAGCACCGCGGTCAGCCACGAGCGCAGCGCGGCGCGGCCGGCGAAAACGGCGCGGCCCGACAGCACGGCCTCGAATACATCGTGCACCGCGTCTTCGGCCATCAGAGGGTCGCGCAGTTTGCGCTGGGCAAAGCGCACCAAGTAGCTGCGATGCGAGACCATCTCCGTCCATGAGACGGTGGGCGTGAAAGCGGGCAGCGTGGCGGCGAGGTTCATGGCGTGGGTTCCGCGGTGGTCGATGCATGAACTTTGGCCGCCGCACCTCGCACCACCCTCACCAATCCTCACAGGAAGATCACATCGGCGTACTTGATTAGCGACGAACCTCAGTAGGCTCACCTGGTGAGCTACCGAGGTATGAAGATGGGTTCACCGCCACAGGAGGTGAACCATGACGATGAATCGAGTGCAGTTTCAACCCGG
>JANYBE010000589.1 GCA_025360945.1 Rhizobacter sp.
GGCGCCACGCTCGTTGTGCTCGGCCTTGCGGAAGTACGGCAGCACGTCGTCGTAGCCCCAGCCGGCATTGCCGAGCCCAGCCCAGTGGTCGTAATCCTCACGCGGGCCGCGCAGGTAGATCATCGCGTTGAACGAGCTCGAACCGCCCAGCACCTTGCCGCGCGGCTGGTAGCCGCGGCGGCCGTTCAGGCCGGCCTGCGGCACGGTCTGGAAGGCCCAGTTGGCCTGGCCGGTCTGTGCCAGCAGGGCCAAGCCGGCGGGGCAGTGGATCAGCACGCTCTTGTCGGCCGGGCCGGCTTCGAGCAGGCACACGCTCACGTTCGGGTCCTCGCTCAGGCGTGCGGCCAGCACACAGCCGGCGGAGCCGCCGCCGATGACGATGTAGTCGAACATGCTTGTCTCCAAAGTACCGGGGGATACGCGCCTGCGTACCTGCGCAGGTGCTTTCGTGCGAGCGGCATCATATCGGTCCAATCGCCCGTGACGGCGTGGCAAGACTAGGACTAGGGCCTGCTGCCTAGCATCCAGCAGGGATGCTTCGGCGTAAGTGTCGGTGCGGGGCCGCTTCTGGCAAGATCGGCTCCGCTCGAGTCGGAGCGTTGGAGTTGAGCATGAAAATGATCCTGATCTGCGTATTGCTGGCCTCTGGCCTCACGTCTGCCGCATGGGCGGCGCTGGACGTGGGTGACAAAGCCCCAGACTTCAGCGCCCCGGCCGCGCTCGCCGGCAAGGAATACAAGTTCACGCTCGCCGAATCGCTCGCCAAGGGGCCAGTGGTGCTGTACTTCTTCCCGGCCGCGTTTTCGGCCGGCTGCTCTGCAGAGGCGCACGAGTTCGCCGAATCGATCAACAAGTTCGAGGAGCTGGGCGCCACGGTGATCGGCGTCTCGACCGACGACATCGAGACCCAGGTGAAGTTCTCGACCCAGGCCTGCCAGGGCAAGTTCGCAGTGGCGAGCGACTCCGGCAAGGCGGTGATCAAGTCCTACGACGCGGCGATGATGATCATGCCGGACTATGCGAACCGCGTGTCCTACGTGATCGCGCCGGATCACTCCATCGTCTACAACTACCAGAGCCTGAACCCGAGCAAGCACGTCGAGAAGACGCTGGCCGCGCTGCGCGACTGGGAGAAGGTCAAGAAGAAATAGGCAGCGACAGCTCGGCTTCCAGGCCGGGCCGTGCGTTGCGCAGCACGAGTTGCCCGCCGTGCGCGCGGGCAATCAGCGCGCACAGGTGCAGGCCGAGGCCGACACCGCCTGTGCTGCGCAGGCGTGCCGAGTCGGTGCGATAAAAGGCTTCGGTTAGATGCGCGAGTTCGGCGTCAGTGACGCCCGGGCCGTGATCGCGAATCGTCACGCACACCGCGTTGCCCCGCATCGACGTTTGAACCAGCGGCGCCGCGGTACCGGCGCTGTGACGCAGCGCGTTGTCGAGCAGGTTGCGCAGCAGCAGGCGGATGCGGGTGCGATCGAGCGGCAGCGTCGGCAGCGAGGCCGTCAGCGCCGATTCGATGGTTTGGCCGTCGAACGTGGTCTCCAGCAGCTCGCGCACCAGCGCGTTCAGCTCGGTGGGCTCGGTAAGCAGCGCTGCGTGGCCGGCGGCGAGGCGCTCGCTCTCCAGTAGATCGGTGATCAGCTCGCGCATCTCCGACAGGTCGTGCAGCAACGCGTCGCGCGCCTCGCTGTCCTCGACCAGCTCGGCGTTGAGCCGCGCCCGCGTCAGTGGCGAGCGCAGTTCGTGGCTGATCGCGAGCAGCAGCTGGCGCTTGGCGTCGAGCATGCCATGTAGGCCGTCGGCCATGCCATTGATCTGGCTCGCGAGTTCGCCGAGCTCGTCGTTGCGACGCGCCGTGATCGGTTGCGAGAAGTCGCCAGCGCCGTAGCGCAGCGCACCGGCGCGGATGTCGTCGAGCGGGCGCAGCAGGCGCCGCACCCGGCGGTAGGCCAGCGTGGTGAGCAGAAGCAGCATTGCCAGCGTGGCCCAGCCGATCAGGCGCGGGCGGTCTTCGGGCGCGTCGTAGCGCACGATGCTGGCCAGGCCGAAACTGATGCGATGCCCGTCGGCGAGCGTGCGCACTGGCCGCCAGGTGTCAGAGCCGGCGTGGTGACGTTCGCGTCGCGCGTCGTCGCGCGGGTCCGACGACCAGTTCACCACCGGCCCCTCGATGCGGATGCGCAGCGGCAGGCGCACTGTCAGTGCCTCGGCGCGCGCCACGTCGGGTGGCGTGCCGATCTGCGCGGTGAGCGTGTCCACGTAGTCCGAGACCAGCGGACGCGCGTAGTCCTGCCAGCCAAAACGCAGCGCCGACTGCATGCCGATCACGAAAGTCACGACCATGCCGAGCGCGAGCAGCAGGAACAGGCCGACGAGCCGTGCGCCGAGCGAGCGCCGCCAGCGCCGGATTCGCGGCTCGACGCCCGCGTTCATGCACGCGCCCCGGCGAACGTGTAGCCGACATTGCGCAAGGTCTTGATGCAGTCCATCGGCTCGAGCTTCCTGCGCAGGCGGCTGACGAGGATGTCGACGGCGCGCGTCTGCAACTCGGCCTCGACGCCGCGCAGCCGGTTCAGGATGTCGTCGCGGCTGAAGACCTTCTGCGGCTCGCTGGCCAGCAGCGTCAGCAGGTCGAACTCGGTACCGGTGAGCTCGACGGGCTTGCCCAGGCACTGCACCTGGCGGCGCTCGAGATCGATGACGAGGCCATCGAACACAAGTGCGGACCTGGCCGCCGGTGCGCGTGCGCGCCGCAGCACGGTCTGCACGCGCGCGAGCAGCTCGCGCGGCTCGAAGGGCTTTGGCAGGTAATCGTCGGCGCCGATCTCCAGGCCGACGACGCGGTCCATTACGTCGCCGCGCGCGGTGAGCATGATGATGGGGATATCGCTCTCGCGGCGGATCTCGCGGCACAGCGCGAAGCCGTCCATCTCGGGCAGCATCACGTCGAGGATCGCCGCATCGAAGGTTTGCGAACGCAGCTTTGCCAGGCCCGCGCTCGGCCGCGTCGCGCTGTCGAGTTCGAACTCGAAGCGCATGAAGAAAGTCGCGAGCGGGGCCGCGAGCAGCTCGTCGTCGTCGATCAGCAAGATGCGGCGCATGGG
Organism: Rhizobacter sp.; assembly: GCA_025360945.1. Taxonomy (GTDB): domain Bacteria; phylum Pseudomonadota; class Gammaproteobacteria; order Burkholderiales; family Burkholderiaceae_C; genus LMDS01. Next base: position 3,102 of record JANYBE010000589.1, read on the forward strand.
GCGATTGTGTCGTGCGCCGCGTAGCCGCTCAGCCGTGCCAGCCGCGACGGCGGTTGAGGAACTCGCGCACCTTTTGCTGCTGCTCGGGCTTTAAGCTGTCAAAGAAGTCGGCCGCCGCGGTGATGACTTCAGGGCTCTTGCCACGCAGCGCGTCGGTCTTCGCGGTGACGAAGCCCAGCGCACGCTCGCGTTCGAACTTGGGTCCGGCCACCAGCGCCTGCAATTCGGCACGCGGATCGGTCGTCGTGCCGACGAGCGCGACGCGCTGCTCTTTCAGCTTGTCCGCCAGCACGACGAGGCGCTGCTTCTGCGCGTCGTCGAGCGCAAGCTCCTTGCCGACGCGCTCCAGCATGCGCTCGCGCATCTTGGTCGAGTCGGCTTCGCTCGTCTGCCAGCTGCCGTCGTGGTGATGGCTGCAGGCCGAGAGACCGCCGATCAGGATGGAGGCGCCGAATGCGCCGATGAGGGTTCGTTTGAGCCAGGGTCGCATGGGGTTCCTTTGTGCGATGGATGGACAGAGGCCTCATCGTGCCGACGCAAGCACCTGCGGTCTTCTCGGTGCGGTATCGCTGTGTTTCGTTTTATGTCGAAGTGGCAGGATGTGCGCAGCATCAACAAGGATGACTGCGCATGGCCACCACAGACCACGCCGCACTGATCACCGGCGCTCGCTCGGCATCGGCGCAGCGTTGGCCCGCTGCTTCGCGAAGTCGGGGCACCAGCTGGTGCTCGTGGCACGCAGGGCTGACAAGCTCGAAGCGCTCGCCGACGAACTCGGTGCGGCGCATGGCGTGAAGGTGTGGGTGCAGCCGGCCGATCTGGCGCGGCCGGGCGCGGCGAAATCGCTCGCGGCGGCGCTCAGGCGCAAGAAGATCTCAGTGGACGTGCTGGTCAACAACGCTGGCGTGCTGGAGCAGGGCGCGTTCGTCAGTATGAAGGCCGAGCGTCATCAGCAGATGATCGCGCTCAACGTGGCAGGACTGAGGGCAATGCTCGCCGAGCTCGTGCCTGCGATGCAGCGGCGTGGCTTTGGTCGCGTGCTCAACGTCGCGTCGATCGCGGCGTTCCAGCCGGTGCCCTCGCTGGCGACCTATGCCGCGACCAAGGCCTAGTGCTGTCGCTTACCGAGTCGCTCGCCGAGGAGCTCAAAGGCAGCGGCGTAGGCGTGACCGCGCTGTGCCCGGGCGTGACCGCCACGGGCATGCTGAGCACGGCCGCCGGGGCGAATGCGCAACTCGGCAAGCTGCCGGACTTTCTGATTGGCGACGTGGACGCGGTGGCAGCCGCAGGCTACAAGGCCTGCATGCGCGGCAAGGTCGTCGAGGTCCCGGGAGCCATGAACCTGGGCGCCACACTGGCGGCGCGGGCCACGCCGAAGTGGTTGCTGCGCCGGGTCGCCGGCACGGTCACGCGCAAGGTGCTCTGAGCGAGCGCCCGTTGATCAGCGCATGAAAATGCCGTAGGACCCGATGGCGTACAGGTTGTGGCGGCCGGAATCGAGCTGGCGCATGCGGCGCTCGAGGTCATAGATGTCCGCGGACTCGGCCAGGTACTGGTCGTCGCGATCCTGGGCCGGGCTTGCCGACGTGCTGAACAGGTTCTTGATCGACTCAAGGAGGGAAGACATGACATTTCTCTTTCGTTGATGAGGGCTTCAGTTTAAGGGAAAACCCTAGGTAACGCTCGAATCAGAGGCGTTTGTTTGAAGAGTGGCACCTCTAACGTGCGAAATTGCCCCGAATTGGCGCGCCGGCGGGTCTGTCTGCGATCGGCTAACCTTGCCGCCTTCGCCCCCGGAGTCCCCCGTGTTTGCCGCCTTCGAAAAGCTGCTCGACCCCTATCCGAACGACCGCGTTGCGGCCCCGCCGCGCGGGTTCTTCAGGTTCGTCTGGGCCTGCACGAAGGGCGCGCGCCCGGCGATCGCCGCGATGACGCTGTTCACCGCCGCGTGCGGCGTGTTCGAGGCACTGCTGTTCAGCATGATGGGCCGCATCGTCGACGGGCTCGCCAAGGTCGAGCCCTCGCAGCTTTGGGCCCAGCAGCGCGGCAGCCTTTTGCTGCTGCTCGGCGTGCTGGTGGCGAGCCCGTTGCTGATCGCGCTCCAGACGCTGTTTAAGCACCAGGCGCTGGCCGGCAACCTGCCGATGCGGCTGCGCTGGAACTTCCATCGCCTGATGCTCGGCCAAAGCATGGCCTTCTATCAGGACGAGTTCGCCGGCCGCATCGCCGCGAAGGTGATGCAGACGGCCCTGGCGGCGCGCGACGTGGTGATGATCC
>JANYBE010000615.1 GCA_025360945.1 Rhizobacter sp.
GTTGCCGCTGGAGCGGATGCGCATGCCCTCGTTGATGCCGGGTCGGATCAAGAAGAACAAGACATTGGAAGTGAAGATCCCACCCGGCATCAACGAGGGCATGCGCATCCGCTCCAGCGGCAACGGCGAGCCGGGAACGAATGGCGGGCCGTCGGGTGACCTGTACATCGAGATCCGTATCAAGCAGCACGAGATCTTCGAACGCGACGGCGACGATCTGCACTGCACCGTGCCGATCGGCCTGACCACCGCGGCGCTGGGCGGCGGCATCGAGGTGCCCACGCTGGGCGGCAAGGCTGAGATCGAGCTGCCCGAAGGCACGCAGCACGGCAAGACCTTCCGGCTGCGTGGCAAGGGCATCAAGGGCGTGCGCTCAAGCTACCCTGGCGACCTGTACTGCCACGTCAGCGTCGAGACGCCGATCAAGCTCACCGAGCATCAGCGCAAGCTGCTGAAGGAACTCGACGAGTCGTTCCGCAATTCGGGTGACCGGCACTCGCCGAACGCGAAGACGTGGACAGATAGGGTCAAGGATCTCTTCAAGTAGAAGGCGCTGTGGCGCGGTGCGTGCTGCGCTGACAATACGGCCGATGAATTCGCGTCGGACCTTCGCAGAAGGGCACACAGCGCCGACCGGCTGGAACCCGTTGACGCTGGCCGTGCTGGCCAGCGCGTGGATCGCGGCGCTGCCCAACTGGCCGCTGTGGCACGCACTGCTAGTGCTGCCCGAGACGGCGTCGCTGCGCGGCAGCCTCTTCGTCACCGGCTTCGGCTTGATGATCGCGGCGATGCTGCTCGCGCTGCTCGCACTGTTTGCGTGGCGCATCACGATCAAGCCTGTGATCGCATTGCTGCTGCTCGCTGCGGCTTTCGGCGAGCACTTCATGGGCAGCTACGGCGTCGTCATCGATACGACGATGATGGTCAACGTGCTCCAGACCGACCCGCGCGAGGTTCGCGATCTGCTGAGCTGGCGCCTGCTGGCCAGCGTCGCGCTGCTAGCGGGTGTACCGCTGTTGCTGCTGTGGCGTGCACCGATTGCGCGCGGGCGCTGGTGGCCCCAGGCCGGGCGCAACGTCGTGGCGCTGCTCGCAGCGTTGCTCGTGCTGGCCGCGCTCGTGCTCGCATTGTTCGCGGACTTGTCGACGACGATGCGCAATCACCGCTCGATGCGCTACCTGATCAATCCGGTGAACTCGCTGTACGCGCTTGTCGATCTGGCGGCCCAGTCAAGCGCCAAACCGGCCGGTCCGCCACTGCCGATTGGGCTCGACGCGCACATCGCACCGCGCGCGGCTGGCGTGCTGCCCCCGCTACTGCTGCTGGTGATCGGCGAGACGGCGCGCGCCGATCACTTCTCGTTGAACGGCTATGCGCGCCCGACCAACCCAGAGCTCACTGCGCAGGACTTGCTGAGCTTTCGCGACGTAATGTCCTGCGGCACGAACACCGCTTCGTCCCTGCCTTGCATGTTCTCGCACCTCGGCAAGTCCGGGTACGAAGCGCGCGACCGCGACCACGAGAACCTGCTCGACCTTGTGCAGCGCGCTGGCATGGCGGTGCTGTGGATCGACAACCAGGCCGGCTGCAAGGGCCTGTGCGACCGCGTGCCGCATGTCGACGCCTGTGCGGGCGACGACTGCATGGACGACACCATGCTGCAAGGCATCGATGCACGCGTCGACGCGCTGCCCGCCGCGGCGCGCGCGCGCGGCGTGCTGCTGGTGCTGCACCAGATGGGCAGCCACGGGCCGGCCTACTTCAAGCGCAGCCCGCCGCAGCGCAAACCCTTCGTGCCCGAGTGCAAGACGAGCGTGCTCCAGCAATGCGATCGTGCCGCGCTGATCAACGGCTACGACAACTCGATCGTCACCACCGACCACGTGCTGGCGCAGGCCATAGCCTGGCTCAAGCGGCGTCAGTCAAACTACGACACGACGCTGCTCTATGTCTCGGACCACGGCGAATCGCTGGGCGAGCACAGCCTCTACTTGCACGGCCTACCGTACGGGCTGGCACCGATCGAGCAAAGACATGTGCCGATGCTGCTGTGGCCCGCGACGGGGCGCAACGCCAGCTGCGTGCGCGCGCAGCAGAACACCGCGTTGAGCCACGACAACCTGTTTCACACGTCGCTCGGTGTGCTCGGTATCGCAGCAAGCGAATACATACCGAAGCTCGACGCGCTCGCGTCCTGTCGCGCGCCCTGACCCACCACGCCTCATGTCCGCCCAAGCCGACTCGCTCAAGTCCATCCTGTTCGCGCTCGGTGCGAACTTCGCGATCGCACTCGCGAAGAGCGCCGGTGCAGTCTTTACCGGCTCGGCCTCGATGCTCGCCGAGGCGATCCACTCGTTCGCCGACTGCGGCAACCAGGCGTTGCTGATCTGGGGCCTGCGCTCGGCCAGGCAGGTGGCCTCGCCCGATCACCCGCTGGGCTATGGCCGCGAAGTCTACTTTTGGAGCTTCATAGTTGCGCTGATGCTGTTCAGCATGGGCGGGCTGTTCTCGATCTACGAGGGCGTGCACAAGCTGCACAGCGCCGAGCCGGTGAGGTACGCCTGGGTGGCAGTCGGCATCCTCGCGTTCGGCGTCGCCGCCGAGTCGGTGTCGCTGTGGGGCGCGCTGCGCGAGATCGACAAGGAGCGCGGCGAGCTGAGCCTGTGGCGGTGGTTCAGAACCTCACGGCAAAGCGAGCTGCTTGTAATCTTCGGCGAGGACCTCGCGGCGCTAGGCGGGCTGGTGCTGGCGGTGGGCTTCATCGCGCTGGCGATGCTCACTGGCAATCCGAAGTGGGACGCGGTCGGTTCGATCAGCATTGGCGTGCTGCTGGTGCTGGTGGCGATTCTGGTCGGCGTGGAGGTCAAGGCGTTGCTGATCGGTCAGAGCGCCGACCCGCAGGTGCTCGCTCGATTGCGCGCGCACATCGAGGCACAGCCCGAGGTCGCACAGGTCTACAGCCTGATCACGCAGCAGCTGGGGGGCGACGTCATGGTCGCGGTGAAGGCACGCATGCAGCCGGTCGGCTCCGACGTGGCACTGATCGGGGCGATCAATGCGGTCGAGGCGCGCACTCGTGCCGAGTTCGCGCAGGTGCGCTGGATTTTCTTCGAACCGGACATCATCGACTGACGATCAACCGAACAGGTCCTGCTGTCCGTCTCGCCGAGGCGGCAACGGCTTGCGGAACTGCGTCAGATCGAGCTCGACCCGCTGCCTCCTCAAGCCGAGTCGAGTCGCCGCCTTCTGGAAGCGTTGCGACAGCAGCTGCGCCCAGACGCCCTCGCCCTTCATTCGTGAGCCGAAGCGCGCGTCGTTGTCCTTGCCGCCGCGCATCTCGCGCACGCGCGCCATCACGCGCGCGGCGCGCTGCGGGAAGTGCTGGTCCAGCCATTGCTGAAATAGCGGGTTCACCTCCCAGGGCAAGCGCAGCACGACGCTGAAGGCCGAGGTCGCGCCGGCATCGGCAGCGGCCTCGAGAATGCGCTCGAGCTCCGGTTCGTTGATGAACGGAATCACCGGTGAGACGCTCACGCCGACCGGCACGCCCGCGTCGGCGAGTGTCTTGATGGTTTGCAGCCGACGTTGCGGCGAGGCCGCGCGCGGCTCGAGGATGCGCGAGAGACCGGCATCGAGCGAGGTCACCGAGATGTACACGGCCGCGAGGCCTTTGGCCGCCATTGGCGCGATCAGGTCGAGGTCGCGCTCGACACCGGATGACTTGCTGACCAGCGAGAACGGGTGCGCGCACTCGTGCATCACCTCGATCACCGCGCGCGTGATGCGTAGCCTGCGCTCGACCGGCTGATACGCGTCGGTGGCCGAACCGATGTTAAGCAACAGCGGCTCATAGCTGCGGCTCGCGAAAGCTTCACGCAGGCGTTCGGCCGCGTTGACCTTGGCGATGATGCGGGTCTCGAAATCGAGCCCCGGCGACATGTTCAGGTAGCTGTGGGTTGGCCGCGCAAAGCAGTAGACGCACCCGTGTTCGCAGCCCCGGTACGGGTTGATCGAGAGGTCAAATGAAATGTCCGGTGAGTCGTTGCTTGTCAGGATGGACTTGACCGTTTCCTCGATGATCTGCGTGGCCGGCGCGACGCATTCCTCGCTCGCTTGCTGGTCGAGCAGGCCCCAACCGTCGTCGCAGGCTTCGGCGACCTGCCGCGCGAATCGATGGTCTATGGCCCACGCCGTACCTCGTCCCTTGAGTGAAGCAGACGGCGAACTGGCGGGTGCAGGGGTCTGAATCGGAAGCTTACGCATACTGTGACTATATACAGCTATTCTGACAGTGCCTATGGTTTCAGAACGTGGCGGAACTACGGGCGTGGCAACGTGTCTTCGTGGGGCGCTATCCTTGCATCCCGAAAGGCGCTTAAATGTCAATCCAAAGAATCGAATACGGCTCCACCAACGGCTATCAGGTGCGGGTTGGGCCGCGCAACGCAGCGCTTACCAAGTTCTTCGCGGTACGAAAGTACGGCGGGGTCCGAAAGGCGTTGCCCGAGGCACGTGCTGCCGAAGCCGTGCTGCAGCAATCCGCGCCGCCGGCAGCGTCGCGTGTCGGTCCGCGCCAAACAGCGCAGGCCAACAACACCAGTGGGCTGATCGGCGTACGCCCGCGCTACACGCTGTTCGGCGACGCGCCGCTTCTCGCGTTCGTCGTCTCGTGGAGCAAGGGCGGCAAGGCCTACTGCACCAGTTACTCCGCTGAAAGGCACGGCATGTTGGGCGCACTGACACTGGCGATGGAAAAGCGCGAAAAGGCCACCGGCGTGAAATACAACGTTTCGCCGCGCAAGGCCCTGAACCGGATGAAGCACCTCATCGTTGAGTAGTAAGGCGAGCGGCTCTGCGCTTCCCGATCGACGCGCCTGCGGCCGGGGCAGGTTCAATGGCACCGATCGCAACCGGCCGCATGCCCGAAGATCGAGCGCTGATCTGACGAGGCCGCCGCAGCCAGCACAGGCCCGTGCGTGCAAAGCGTGAATCCTGCACGGCTGCGTTGCGGGTTTCCCCGCGAATAAAGGGGGCGCCGCACCACCCTTCATTCGCGGGGGAACCCGCAAATGAAGGGAGCGCCGAGCGAGCCCTCTCACAGACACTTCATCCACCCCGCAATCACGCGTGGATTCAAGGTGAGAACAATGAAGATCCTCCGGAACGCGATGGGCAAGATCGCCGCAGCCGCTGTCATTTGCATCACGCTCGGGACCGTCGCACACGCACAAGTTGTCGCAGTCGACACTCAAGCCGCTTTCTCGGCCCTCGGCGCGGTCACGCAGAACACGAATTTTGACGCCTATCCGACGGATGGCACACCCACTCTACCCGGCAGCCCGTTCACCGTGGGAGACCTGAGCTTCATCGCCGGTTCCGAGAACGTCATCGGCGGTGCAGGTCTCTTAGGCTTCGCCCGCAACCTGCTCACCGACAACGGCTTTCTGGGCACGACGATTCAAATCGCCGGGGTCCATGACCTGTTCGCGCTGAACGCGGGCAACTTCATGTCGCCCGATCCCAACAACACCCTGGCCGGCGACGCGACGTTCAACATCACGACCAACCTCGGCAGCTATCAGTTTGTCGAGACGGTGCCCTACTTCGCCGGCGGTCTTTCATTCTTCGGGTTTGAGGCGGCTGCGGGCGAGTACTTCACGAGCGTTAACGTCTCGGGGCCGAATGCCACCGGCATGACCGATATCCAGTTGGCTCAGGCCGTACCGGAGCCGGAAACCTATGCGCTGATGCTTGCAGGCCTGGCCATGATGTGCTTCATCGCCCGTCGCAAACGCCGCTGACGACAGCTGCCATCATGACAGCGGCCCGGAGCGATCCGAGGCCGCTTTTTCATGATCGCGCACGGCTTGGCGGCCGCAGCAGCGCTTGCGCAGCAACCATGAGCTTCAGCCAGCGCGACGATCTTCTTCGTATGTTGGACACCGCACAGAGCTGATCGACATCAGCAACTAGATTCACGACTTCTCTTCCCCAATGGGGAGCCGCAAGTCGGGAGTTCGTCATGCGATCAAAGCCACGCACGCCAGACGACACGCGCTACAGCGTGAAGGACCCACAATTCTTTCCGGGCGCGCATCGCACCGGCAATGGGGTCGTCTTTTTTGATGCGGAAGAGCGCCATCAAATTTTGCGGGTGGCCTCGCGAAAACTGCGTCGCACGGTGGTCGCTGTCGTGCTCGGCGCCACCTTGTCGGGCGTAG
>JANYBE010000648.1 GCA_025360945.1 Rhizobacter sp.
GCCGTTGGGTCCGACGATCGCCGTCAGAGTGCCCGGTGCGAAGGCGCAACTGACGCGATCGACGGCCACGTGGCCACCGAAGCGGATGGTGAGGTTCTTGGTTTCGAGCATGGCAAAGCCCAGGCCGGACGCGCGTGGTGGCTGCCAGCGATCGAGCGCTTGTGTGTTTGTCGATCAGCGCTTGTTGCGGATCGGCACGTCCATCTCTTCGGACTTGATCTCGCGCACCAATTCGGGCACGCCCCAGGCGAACGCCGGGTCGACTTTGATTTTGAAGTGGTACATGCTCTGCATCGCCTGGTGGTCTTCCTTGCGGAAGGTCATCTTGCCCTTGGGCGACTCGAAGCTCATACCTTCCATGGTCTTGATCAGCTTGTCGGTGTTGGTGTCGCCATTGGTCTTCTTCAGCGCTTCGACCAACGCAATGCCGGCCGCCATGCCGCCTGCGGTGAAGAAGTCCGGCGGCGACTTGTACTTGCTGTAGTGGTTCGCAACCAGCCACTCGTTGACCGGGTTCTTCGGGATGCCGAAGTAGTAGTAAGTCGCACCTTCCATGCCCGGGAACTGCTTGTACGCAACCATCGCCGGCATGATGTTGCCGCCGGTCACGATCTCGATGCCGTAGCGCTTGAGGTCGAGGTCGGCGATCTTGAACGGGTTGCCGCCGCCACCGGCCCAGATGATCCAGATCACCTTGCGGCCGGGCTTGTCCTTTAGCGCATCGATGATGCGCTGGGCGCCAGCGGTGAAGTCGGTCGTGTTGGTCGGCAGATACTCTTCGTGAACGATCTTGGCCTTCTTTATCGCGTCCTTGAAGGCCTTCACACCGTCGCGACCGAAGGCGTAATCCTGAGCCAGGGTGGCAATGCTTGTGCCGACCTTGTCCTGCGCCACGGCGTTGCTGATCGCGTCCTGCGAGCTGTTGCGGCCGGTGCGGAAGATGTACTTATTCCACTTGTCGCCGGTGATCGAATCGGCCACCGCGGGCTCGACCAGCAAGATCTTCTTGTATTCCTCTGCGACCGGCAGCAGCGCCAGCGCGACACCCGACGAACTTGGGCCGACGGCGATGTCGGCCTTGTCGTCACCATAGGCGGTGGCGAGCAGGCTCTTGCCCACGTCGGGCTTGCCCTGGTCATCCTTCTCGATCACGGTCAGCTTCTTGCCGGCGACCATCATCGTCCCGCCGGTCGCGTAGTCCAGGCCCATCATCAGCCCGGTCTGGGTCTGCTTGCCATAGGCTTCGAGCGGACCGGACTTGCTATAGACGTGGGCGATCTTGATTTCGCTCTTGGCTTGCGCCGAGGCCATCATCGGCGCGGCCAGCAACGCGAGCGCGCAGGCAGCGGTGGCCGTGCGCCGGGTGGTCGAGGAACCTGAGGTCATGCGATCGTCTCCTGAAGCGAGCGTAAGAAGGGGCGCATCTGCGGCGCCTGCCGGACTTGAAGTGCAAGCCATGTGCCAGAGCGCACCGAATAGATGCAAACCCTGATGCTTTTGCACGACACCGGGCCAATGTGATCGCGTCGCTGTTGCAGTCGAAAGAAGATTTGCATCAATCAAAGACATTTATCCAACTCATATGTATGATAAACAGCCAATGATCAACTATCAGACACACCGCTTGATCTCCAACCTGAACGGCAGTCAGCTAACTTAAGTCGGCGCGAAATTTTTCGATGTTGAAGCCTTCGCGCATGATGTGATGTTGATGGTTGCGGCAACTCGCGCGAGCGCCGGTCTCGGCGCTCGATGCGCGCAGGATCTCGATCGCTTGGGCCATCGGCAGAAGCTGCGCGCACCGCTGCCGAGGCCGCTCATCCGCTGTCGCCGTAACGCTTGATCTCTTTGCGGACGTCAAGTAGCGCCGCTCCTGCGTGTCACCCGGCCACGTCAATCCGCACACGCTGGAGTTGCTGCGCCGCGGTCGTCGGCCGGGGCCGAGGCGCCGAACGGCGGGCGCCGGCGGGGCTGTCTGCGCGCCGGCCTGCGCGAGGATCAGCAGCGCAACGACGGCCACGCGCGATGCGATCCCGCAAAGCCGGGCGGCGCAATCCACTGCGCTCACAACTCGGTTCGCGCGCTCTGTATCGCGAGCTTCTCGTACAGCGTGGCGCGCGCGATGCCGAGCAACCGCGAGGCCGCGAGCTTGTTGCCGCCGGTGGCGGCCAGCGCGTCCTGGATCGCGCGTGCCTCGAGCTCGGCAATCGCCTGCGGCAGCGGCTTGATCTGCATCGGCAGCACCGCTTCGATCGGGTGCGTTGCCGATACCGGCGCATCGAGCGCCGGCACGCGCGGTGCCCGCGCGGGCGTCGCGTTTAGCACGCCCGCAAAGTGGCCCGCGTTCAGCAACGGGTCGTCGGTCATCAGGGTTGCCTGCTCCAGCACGTTGCGCAGCTCGCGGATGTTGCCCGGCCACGCATGGCGCGCCAGCAGATCCAGCGCGTCCGGCGTCAGGCTCTTGTGCGGTAGGCCGCTGCGCCGCGCGATGTCTTCAGCGAGCGCCTCGACCAGCGCCTCAAGGTCGGCCGCGCGCTCGCGCAATGCCGGCAGTCGGATCGGCAGCACGTTGAGCCGGTAGTACAGATCGGCGCGGAAGCTGCCGGCCGCCACCATCGCCGGCAGATCACGGCTTGTCGCCGCGATGATGCGCACGTCGATGCGCTGAACCAGGTTGCTGCCGAGCGGCTCGACCTCCTGCTCCTGCAACACGCGCAGCAGCTTGCTCTGCAGCGCCAGTGGCATGTCGCCGATCTCGTCGAGCAGCAGCGTACCGCCGTCGGCAATTCTGAACTTACCGTCGCGCCCCTTGCGCTCGGCGCCGGTGTACGCGCCGGGCGCGACGCCGAAGAACTCGGCCTCAAGTAGCGTCTCGGGCACCGCGGCGATGTTGACGGCGATGAAAGGCTTGGCCGCGCGGGGGCTGGCGGCGTGGATGCCGTGCGCGAGCAGTTCCTTGCCGGTGCCGGTCTCGCCCAGGAGCAACACCGTGCTGTCGGTCTGCGCGACGCGGCGCGCCTGGCGCTTGACTTCGACCGCTGCGGCACTCGTGCCGATGAAGCTCGCGATCGTGTGC
>JANYBE010000664.1 GCA_025360945.1 Rhizobacter sp.
TGCAGACGCTGCCGGACGGCCCGCAGCGGAGCGCGGCGTTCCACGAGGTCGATCGCCTGGCGGTGGCCTATATGCCCTACAAGTTCACGCTCAACCGGGTCTCAATCGACATGGCCCAGCCGCAGCTCGTGGGCTACCGCCGGACATTGTTCTGGAACGAGTGGTGGCAGTACGTGGACATCGACACGTCGCTCGTGCCCAAGCGTTGAGGCGCGCCGCGCGATGATCGATCGCCGCACTTGGTCCGCCGCCATGTTGGGGGTGCTGGCGGTGCCGGTGCGCGCGGCCGAACCGGTGCCGACGGGCGACAACATCCTGCGCGTGCCGTTCGAGGCGGCAGAGACCGGTTTTGACCCGGCGCGCGTCGGCGACATCTATTCGGCGCGCGTGACGGCGCACATCTTCGAGGCGCCGTACCGGTACGACCTGTTCGCGCTGCCGGTCAAGGTGCGCCCGCTGACTGCGGCGGCGCTCCCCGAAGTCTCCGGCGACTTCCGGGTCTGGACGATCCACCTGCAGTCGGGCATTTTCTTCGCCGATGACCCGGCGTTCAAGGGCAAGCCGCGCGAGCTGGTCGCGAACGACTACCTCTATGCCATCAAACGGTTCGCCGATCCCGCGACCCGAAGCCCGAACCTGTCGGGCCTCGAAGAGGAAGGCATCGTCGGCCTGGACGCTGTGCGCGCGGCCGCACTGCGCGAGAAGGCCCGGTTCGACTATGACGCGCCGGTCGAGGGCTTGCGGCTGCTGGACCGCTACACGTTCCAGATCCGTCTGCGCGCGCCGCGCCCGCGCTTCGTACAGACCAACCTGTGCAGCTCCGCCAGCCTGGGCGCGGTTGCGCGCGAGGTGGTCGAGTTTTACGGCGAGGAGATCGTCGCGCATCCGGTTGGGACCGGGCCGTATCGTTTGAAGGAATGGCGGCGCAGTTCGCGCATCGTGCTCGAACGCAACCCGACCTACCGCGACGTGCGCTACGACGGCGAGCCCAACGCCGACGACGCTCCCGCGCAGGCTCTGCTCGCGCGCTTTAAGGGCCGGCGGCTGCCGCTCAACGACGGGGTCGAGATCGCGGTGCTCGAAGAGGGCCAGTCGCGCTGGCTGTCGTTCGTCAACGGCCTGATCGACTGGGTGCGCGTGCCACCCGAGTTCGCCGGCATCGCGGTGCCGGGCGGAAATCTCGCGCCCAACCTCGTGAAGCGCGGCGTGCAGCTGCGCCGCTACGTCAACTCCGACTTCACCATGTCGTACTGGAACATGGACGACCCGGTCGTCGGCGGCTACACGCCCGCCAAGGTCGCGCTGCGTCGCGCGATGGGTCTGGCCTACAACACCGACCGCGAGATTCGCATCGCGCGCCGCGGCGCGGCGGTCGCGGCGCAGGCGCCGATGCCGCCCGGCACCTTCGGCTACGACCCGGCCTATCGCAGCGAGAACGGCGACTACGATCCGGCGCGCGCGAAGGCGCTGCTCGATATCTACGGCTACGTCGATCGCAACGGCGACGGCTGGCGCGGGCAACCCAATGGTGCGCCGCTGGTGCTGCAGATGGGAACCCAGACCTCGCAGTTCGAGCGCCAGCTCGACGAAAACTGGCAGAAGAGCCTGGCCGCGGTCGGGCTGCGCGTCAGGTTCAAGACCGCGCAGTGGCCCGAGAACTACAAGGCGGCGCGTGCGGGCAAGCTGCAGATGTGGGGCCTGGGCTCGACCGCGACCGCGCCCGATGGCCAGCTCGCGCTGGGCTCGATGTACGGGCCGCAGGCCGGCAGCCAGAATCTGGCCGGGTTCAGGCTGCCGGCGTTCGATGCGCTGTACGAGCGCATGCTGGTGCTGCCGGACGGCCCCGAGCGCGCAGCGTTGTTCCTCGAGGCGAGCAAGCTCGCTCTGGCGTACATGCCGTACAAGATCCATGTGCACCGCATCTACAACGACCTGAGCCAGCCGTGGATCAGCGGCTATCGCCAGGCCTTGTTTCGCAACGAAGCCTGGCAGTTCGTCGAGGTCGACGCGGCGCTGCGTCAGGGTCTGACGCGTTGACCAGGCGCAGGCGCGCCGCACAATGGGCATATGACCGCGCGCGAACATCTGATCACTCGCTACACCCGCTGGCTCGAACTCGAGCGCGGCCTGCGCTTCGACGTAACCAAGCCCGAGGGCTACGACACGCTGTGGCGCTGGTCGGTCACTGACCTGAAGGCTTTCTGGGGCTCGATCTGGGACCACTTCGGCATGACGTCGCCGACGCCGTTCACGACTGTGCTCGAGGCCGAGGCGATGCCCGGCGCGCGCTGGTTCCCCGGCGCGCAGGTCAACTACGCGCAGCATCTGTTCTCGCATGCCGACGCGGCACATAGGGCGGGCCACCCGGCGATCGTATTTTGCAACGAGGCGATGCAATCGCGCGGCGAGCTGCAGGAGATCGCGTGGCCCGAGCTGCGCCGCCAGGTCGCCTCGCTTGGCGCAGAACTCAAGCGGCTGGGCGTGCAGCCCGGCGATCGCGTCGGTGCGTTCCTGCCGAACATCCCGCAGACCGTGGTCGCGTTCCTTGCCTGCGCGAGCCTGGGCGCTATCTGGTCGGTGTGCTCGCCCGACATGGGCCCGGTCGCGGTGCTCGACCGCTTTCGCCAGATCGAACCCAAGCTGCTGATCGCCTGCGATGGCTACACCTACGGCGGCGTCGCGCACGACCGAATGACCGTGCTGCGCGGCCTGCTCGACGAACTGCCCGGCGTGAGGAATCTGGTGCTGCTGCGCTACCAGAACCAGCAGGCCGATGCGGCCAGCCTTGCCGCACCGCACCGCCGCGTGCACGACTTCGCCGCGCTCGCCGCGCGCGATGTGCCGTTTGCGCCCGCGTGGGTGCCGTTCGACCACCCGCTGTGGATCGTCTATTCGAGCGGCACGACCGGTCTGCCCAAGCCCATCGTGCACGGCCATGGCGGCGTGATGATCGAGGCGCTAAAGGCCGGTGCGCTGCACAACGATGTCGGGGCAAGCGCCATCACCGGCGACCGCTACCACTGGTATAGCGCGACCGGCAGGATCATGTGGAACTCGCAGGTCGGCGCGCTGCTCGGCGGCGCGACCATCTGCATCTTCGACGGCAACCCGGGCGGCGCAATCGGGTCACCCGACCTGACGACGCTGTGGCGTTTCGCGGCAGATGCCGGCGCGACCTTCTTCGGCGCCGGCGCCGCGTTCTATGCGAACTGCCTGAAGGCCGGCATCGAGCCCGCGAAAGTGACCGACCTCTCGAAGCTTCGCGCGATCGGCTCGACGGGCTCGCCGCTGTCGGTCGAGTCCTATCAATGGGTCTATGACCAGATGCCCAAGGTCGATGGCCGCGACATCTGGCTCGCGCCGATCTCGGGCGGTACCGATTTCGCGGGCGCGTTCGTCGCCGGTCTGCCGACGCTTCCGGTCGTCATCGGCGAGATGCAATGCCGCTGCCTGGGTGCTGACGTGCATGCCTGGGACGCGATAGGCCGCGATCTGATCGACGAGGTCGGCGAGCTCGTCTGTGCCAGGCCAATGCCATCGATGCCGCTGTACTTCTGGGGTGATGCGAACGGGCAGCGCTACTTCGAGAGCTACTTCGACATGTACCCCGGCGTATGGCGGCACGGCGACTGGATCAGGATCACACCGCGCGGCGGGGCGATCATCTACGGGCGCAGCGACGCCACCATCAACCGCCACGGCATCCGCATGGGCACGGCCGAGCTGTACCGCGCGGTCGAGGCGCTGCCCGAGGTGCTCGACAGCCTCGTCGTCGATCTCGAGTACCTCGGCCGCGAGAGCTACATGCCGCTGTTCGTCGTGCTGCGCGAAGGGCTCGTGCTCGACGCGGCGCTGACGAAGCAGCTCAAGGAGGCGATCAAGACCGCCCTCTCGGCACGCCATGTGCCGAACGAGATTTTCCAGGTCCAAGCGGTGCCGCGCACGCTGTCGGGCAAGAAGATGGAGTTGCCGGTCAAGAAGCTGCTGATGGGAACACAGGCCGATCAGGTCTTCAAGCTCGACGCGATGGCGAACGCGAGCTGCGTCGAGTGGTTCGCGGCGTTTGCGCAAAGGCGAGCGGCGAGCTGGCCTGGCTGATGCTGTGCCCGCCATGCCGCGTGGGGCGGCGCTGAACCGCCAGCACACGCGCTGCCTGCGCCTGATGAATCCAGTGCATTGGCCTGAGGGTGCTGGTCTGCTTTGCACAGGTGCCGGCGTCCGTCGGGCAGGTTCGGGCAGGCCGGTCTGGTGCTGACGCTGGCAAGCAGCTGTCTGCCCACCAGCGCGCAGCTGTGGCGCGACTGGTCGCGCCTGCAGGCGCCGACCCCCGTGGCCGCGGCGCTGCCCATGCTCGGGGTGATGCGGGTGAGTGCCGGCGCCCTCGGTCTGCAGCACGGGCACGGCGTCAGCGTGTTGCAGTGCGCGCTGGGCTTCGTCGCCACGACGCTGCTCCTGGTCTGGTGTTGGCACGCTCTGCGGCGCGGCGCACCGGGCGCGTTCCCGGCCGGCCGGCCGGCTGGCTTGATCCGCTACAGCGGCAACTCGGTGAAGTAGCGCCCGCCGTGAAAGATCAGCGGTGCCGCGCCCTGGCGCCAGCTGCAGCGCTCGACCTCGCCGACGAAGATGACATGGTCGCCCTCTTCGTACTTGCTGCGATTGAAGCACTCGAAAACCGCCGCCGCGTCCTCGAGCACGGGCGCGCCGCCCGCGCCCTCGCGAAACGCGACGTCGGCGAAACGGTCGGCGGTCTTGCTCGCGAAGCGCTCGGCCAGCGCATGCTGCGAGGCGGCGAGGATGTTGATCGCGTAGTGCGAGCCGCGCTCGAACACCGGCATCGAGCCGGCGGTGCGCGACAGGCTCCACAGCACCAGCGGCGGTTGCAGCGAGACCGAGTTGAACGAGTTGGCGGTCAGGCCGACCAGCGTGCCGTCGGCGCGCCGCGCCGTGACGACGGTGACGCCGGTGGCGAACATGCCGAGCGCCGCGCGGAAGTCCGGGGTCGAGAAGCTGGGCGCCAAGGCGTGCGGCGAGGTTGGCATGACCCCATTGTCCGGGATTCGCGCCACGCTGCCATCCCACGGCGCTCCTAGAATGTGTGCATGACTTCACCGGCCGGCCGCGCGGCCACGACATCGCGCTTCGATGCGGCCGCCCTGCACCGGCTTCTTGTCGTGACCGTGCTCGGCTTCGCATCGGGCCTGCCGCTTGCGCTCACGGGCCAGGCAATGCAGGCCTGGCTCAGCGTGTCGGGTGTCGACATCGCGACGATCGGCTTCCTGAGCCTGGTCGGTTTGCCCTATACCTTCAAGTTCCTGTGGGCGCCGCTGATGGACCGCTTCGAGCTGCCCTGGCTTGGTCGGCGCCGCGGCTGGCTGGTGCTGACGCAGCTCGCGCTGGCCGCCGCGCTGTGGTGGATGGCCGCGACGTCGCCGCTAGGGACAACGCGCGCGTTCGCGCTGATCGCGGTGCTGGTCGCGTTCATCTCGGCCTCGCAGGACATCGTGATCGATGCCTACCGCACCAACCTGCTGCCGGCGAGCGAGCGCGGCCTGGGTTCGTCCTCGCTGGTGCTGGGCTACCGGCTTGCGATGATCCTCTCCGGTGGTGTCGCCTTCATCTGGGTCGACCCAGCGCAGGGTGGCGGTTGGACCTGGCCCGAGGTGTACCGCTTCATGGCGGGGTTGATGGTCTGCGCGGCAGTGCTGTCGGCGACCGCGCTGCCGCGGCTCGAGGTGGTCGAGCTGCCGACCAGCGTCGCACGGCGCGATGTGTTGGGCTTTCTCGCGGTGCTGCTCGCGGTCGCGGTTGGCGTCGCGCTCAGCAACCGTTTCGGGCGCAGCATCGCCGACGCGCTGCTCGGGCCGTGGCTTGCCGGCGGGCGACTGTCGAGCGCGCTGCAAGGCAAGTGGATCGACCTGTTCGCGTTGCTGCTGGGCATCGCGTTCACGCTGCCGCTTGCCGCGTGGGCGGCGCGCGCCGCGCGTTTCGAGACGCTGCTCGGCGGCTTGAGCAGCTACTTCGCTCAACCAGGAGCGGCGGCATTCCTCGGCTTCGTCGTGCTCTACAAGCTCGGCGATGCGTTCTCCTTGTCGCTGGTCACGCCCTTCCTGCTGCAGGCAATGCACTTCAGCACCGCCGAAGTCGGCGTCGTCAACAAGATCATCGGCTTGTGGCTCACGATCGGCGGCGCGCTGCTCGGCGGTGCGCTGATGCTGCGCATCGGGCTGTACCGTGCGCTGATGCTGTTCGGTGTGTTGCAGATGCTGGGCATCCTGTGCTTCTGGTGGCTCGCGGTGAACGGCCGAGGTGCACTGCCGGGCTTGACGATCCCGGCCTTTGACTGGGGTTTCGTCAAGCTCGCGCACGTCACCGAGGTCGACGGCGGGCTGCTGTTCGCGGTCGCCGGCGAGAACCTGTCGGGTGGCATGGGCACGGCGGCCTTCCTCGCGTTCCTAATGAGCCTGTGCAACCAGCGCTTCACGGCGACGCAGTTTGCGCTGCTGAGCGCGTTCGCATCGGTCGGCCGGGTGTGGGTTGGGCCGCTCGCCGGGGTGCTGGCCGAGGCGATCGGCTGGCCGACGTTCTTCATCGTCTCGACCGTCATGGCCGTGCCGGCCCTGGTGCTGCTGTGGTGGATGCGCGACCCGGTGCGGGCGCTGGAGTTCGATGCGAATGCGCTGCCAAAGGATAATTGACTTGACGGCATGACGCCTGCACGGGGTTCGCAAGGCAGGCAGCCGGCCAGAACTACCGGCAAACGCCACTTGGCAGTTGGTGAATAAGTCCGGCCGATCTTGTGCACCATTCAAATTGGTGCAAGGACTTTGAGCAACCAGCGGTTCATGTCGACGATCTCCTGCGCGCACACAGAGTGCGGCATCGGGTAGTCGTGCCACTCGACCGGGTAGCCCAAACCCAGCAGTGCGTCGCGCGACGCGGTCGCGCGCTCCAGTGCGATCACCGGGTCGGCACGACCGTGAGCCTGGAAGATCGGCACACCGGCGTTGGCCGCGCTGCGCTCGGTCGCTGTGGTGTCGCCCAGCGGCAGGTAGCCCGACATGCCAAGCAGCCCGGCCAGCCGTTCGGGGTAGCGCAGCCCGGCCATGAATGTCATCGCGCAGCCTTGCGAGAAGCCGGCGAGCACGATGCGGTTGGCTTTGACGCCGCGCGCGCGCTCGTTCTCGATCAGGGCGTTGACGAGTGTCCGCGAGGCGCGCAGACCGGCTTCGTCTTCACGCTTGGTGCCGTCCGGGCCGAGTTCGCTGCCGAGGATGTCGTACCAGGCGCGCATCACATAGCCGCCGTTGATCGTCACCGGCCGCGTCGGTCCGTGCGGAAAGACGAAGCGCACCGGGCCGACACTTGTCAGATCGAGTTCCTGCGCGACCGGCACAAAGTCGTTGCCGTCGGCGCCGAGGCCGTGCAGGATGATGATGGCCGCGGTTGGGTTCGTCGCGGTCTCTGCTTCGATCACTTCGAGAGTCATGGTGTCGGGTCCAGAAAGGTTGAAAACCAGGTTGCACGTGTCGCAGTCTCGGCGTTGAACCGGCCGAGGAAGGCGCGCGTGGCCTCGCTCTGCGGCTGGTCGATCACGCGGCTCGATGGCCCCGATTCGGCGACCACGCCATCGCGCATGAAGATGACTTGGTCCGCGACATCGCGTGCGAAGCCGATCTCGTGCGTCACCAGCACCATCGTCATGCCTTCCTTCGCGAGGCCCTTGATGACGCTCAGCACCTCGCCGACAAGCTCGGGGTCGAGGGCGGACGTGGCCTCGTCGAACAGCATCACGCTCGGGCGCATCGCCAGCGCGCGCGCGATCGCCACACGCTGCTTCTGGCCACCGGAGAGCTTGTCGGGGTAGACGTCCGCGCGCGCCAGCAGGCCCACCTTGTCGAGCAGCGCGCGCGCTTCGGCGGCGGCCTGTGGCTTGGGCGTGCCGAGCACCGTCAGCGGCCCCTCCATCACGTTTTGCAGCGCGGTCATGTGCGAGAACAGGTTGAAGTGCTGGAACACCATGCCGGTGGACGCGCGAAAGCGCGCGAGCGCACGCTCGTCGGGCAATGCGGTGCGGCGGCCGTCGAACGCGATGGTCTGGTCTCCGACCGTGATGCGTCCGGTGTCGGGGATAGTCAGCAGGTTGATGCAACGCAACAGCGTGGACTTGCCAGAGCCGGACGGGCCGATCAGCGCCAGCACCTCGCCGCGCGTGACCTGCAGCGAGATGCCGTTGAGCACCGCGTGGTCGCCGAAGGACTTGCGCAGCCCGCTGATGTCGATCAAGGGTGTAGTCACGTCAGGCCTCGGAAACCGGTGTGCCGAACTCCAGGCGCTTGGCCCACATCGTCACCGGCAGCAGCACCGCGAAATACGCGATCGCGATGAAGGTGTACAGCTCGAGCGGGCGATAGGTTTCGTGGGCGATGACCTGGCCCTGGTAGAGCAGGTCGGGAACAGCGAGCACTGACAGCAGCGAGGTGTTCTTCAACTGCATGATCGACTGGCTCATCAGCGGTGGCACCATGCGCTTGAGCGCTTGCGGCAGCACGATGCGTCGCAGCACCTGGTAGCGGCGCATGCCTAGCGCACGCGCCGCCTCGATCTGGCCGGCGTCGGTCGAGATGATGCCGCCGCGGATGATCTCGGAGTAGAACGCGCCGCCGTACAGCGACAGGCACAAGGTCGCCGCGAGCGTGGCCGAGATCTGGATGCCGGTCAGCACCGGCAGCGCGTAGTAGAACCACACCAGCTGCACCAGAACCGGCGTGCAGCGAAACAGCTCCACGTAGGCCCGCAACGGTACCGTGACGAAACGGTTGGTCGAGAGCCGGCCGACCCCGGTCAGCAGCCCGAGCGCCAGGCCGAGCCCTACGCAGATCACCGTGAAGAGCAGCGTGTAGCCCAGCCCGGCGATCAGCAGCGTGCGGTAGGTCCAGAGGACCCCGAAGTCCCAGTGGTACACGCGTCGCTCCTCAGCGCATCAGAAGCTAGTGCCCGCCGGTACCTGGTCGGGCCGCACGCCGGAGAGCTTCTGCAGATTGGACAGCACCACGTCCTTGACCTTGCCGCCCGCGCGCGTCTGCGCGATCCACTTGTTGACGTACTCGACCCAGGCGCGATCGGTCTCCTTGCGAAAGCCCAGGTTCGTCGTCGTGGCCTGCACCGGTGTCGGTAGCACGACGTGGCCGATTGCCGGGTTCTTGCTGACGACCGTCAGCGCCAGTACCGTGACGAGCACCTGTGCATCGGCGCGGCCGGACTGCACGGCCAGGCTCGCGTCCGCGGATTTCTCGAGGCGGATGATCTGTGCCTTCGGGCACGTTTTCGTGATCATCTGGTCGTGGGACGAGCCGATGTCGACCGCGATCTTGACGTTCGGATCGTCTAGTTCGCCCCAGGTCTTGGGGTTGAAATCCTTGCGCGCGAGCAACACAAAGGCGTTGTTGAAGAGCGGGTCCGAGAAGTCGACGACAAGGGCGCGCTGCGGCGTGGGGTTCAGGCCGAAGAACACGTCTAGCTTGTTGGCCTGCAGGTCGAGCACCGCGTTGCCCCAGGTCGTCTCGTTGATGTCGAGCTTGACGTTGAGGCTGGCGGCCAGGCTCTTCGCGAAGTCGATCATGAAGCCTTGCCATTCGCCCGAGGCGAGATCCTTGTGAAAGTAAGGGGCCGCGCCGGCGACCGCGCCGATGCGCAGCACCTTGGTGCGGTTGATGCGTGCCCAGGTTGACTCGGTGCTGTCGGCCTGCGCGAAGACCTGGGCGGCAGCGAACGCGGCGAAGCCCGTGGCGGCGACATTCGCAGTGAATTGGCGGCGGTTGGTCATCGGATCATCCTTCGGGTTGAACAACGGGAGAGGCCGACCGCGCTACAGCGTCATGCCTCCGTCGATATGGATCACCTGCCCTGTGATGTAGGCCGCGTCAGGGCTCAGCAGGAACGCGATCGGCGCGGCGATGTCGTCGGGCGTCGCGAGCCGGCCCATCGGGACGCGCGCCACCGCCTGCGTCCACTGCGCCTCACTGAGCGCACCAGCGTGGGGGCGGTCCTTGCGAACGTACCCCGGCGCGACCGCATTGACGGTCACGCCGCAAAGCGCGAGCTCCGCCGCGGCCGACTTTACCAGCGCCTCGACACCTGCCTTGGCTGCGGCGCTGGCCGCGAAGCTCGACGTGCCTGGCACGAACCGATGGGCGACGAACGAACTGACGGCGACGAACCGCCCCAGCCCGCCGGCTTCAACACTGGCCCTCAGCAAACCCATGCTCTTGCGCAGCAGGTGCGCAAGCGGAACAACCATCACGCCGAGCGAGCGCTCGACAGCGTCGTCGTCGAGCTCGTCGAGCGTGCGCCTGTCGGCAAAGCCTGCGCTCGCGACCACGCCGCGCAATCCGCCCAGTGCCCGCGCCGCGTCCAGCAACGTGTCGACGGTTCGCGGGTCGGCAAGATCCCCGACCAACACGCGACTTGGCACCGCGCGACAGTCTTCGGCCAGCGCCTCGGCGCCCTGCCGGTTGCTGCCCGTGTGGATGACCAGCGCGATGCCCTGAGCCGCCAGACGCCGGCACGTCGCCGCGCCGATGCCCGACCCCGCACCCGTCACGACCACGCTATCCATGCTGACTCCGGCATATGTTCACGGTCGAATTATCAGCCGCGATGTCCGGCGTGATCGGGCCCATCGTTCACAGGTCGAAGTCGTAGTCGACCGTCAGCGGCGCGTGGTCGGAAAAGCGCGGCTCCAGGTGGATGTGCTCGGACGTCGCGAGCTTAGCGATGCCCGGCGTGGCCAGGTGGTAGTCGAGTCGCCA
>JANYBE010000202.1 GCA_025360945.1 Rhizobacter sp.
CGCCGGGGCACGCGTCGCCGAGGACGCTGGCGACGCCGCGGCCGCGGGCGGCGTGCGCGGCTGTCCCGCGGCAGGTGTCGGCGCCGCCGCTGGACCGCCGGGGCCTGAGGATTGCGCTCGCACGCTGCCCACCGGATCGAGTTGCAGGGCGCGCTGACGAATGCTGCTTTCGGTTCCCGAGAAGACCTCGCGCAGCGAGGCGTCGATCAAGGCGGGCGGGCGGATGATGTGCGGAGTGATCGACAGGATGATCTCGGTCTTGGTGATCTTGCCGCTGTTGTTGCCCAGCAGTCGACCGAGGACCGGCAGATCGCCGACCCCCGGAATTCTCGATGCCGTGTTCTGGTCTTGCGCCGAAATCAACCCACCAAGCACCTGGGTCTCGCCGTCGCGCAGACGCACCACGGTCTGTGCGTTGCGGGTACCGATCTGGTAGGCAAGAGAGCCGTTCGGACCGGAAATCTGCTTGGCGATCGTGCTGACCTCGAGGCTAATCTTGATGCCGACCTCCTCATCGGAATAGATCTGCGGTTCGAACTCGAGCTTGAGACCAACGTCCTGGTATTGGACCGAACCGGTAACCACGCTGCTGCCGCTGGCCACCGGCGTCACCGAGTTGGTGATGATCGGCACGCGATCGCCGATCAAGATGCGCGCCTTTTCCTTGTTCCGGGCGCGAATGCGCGGGCTCGCCAGCAAGTTGGCGTCGGTGTCTTGCAACTGGAAGTTGATGTTGGCGGAGAGCGGCGACACGAGCAACTGTCCCGCACGAATCGCCTTGAGCCCGCTGAGCGTCAGGCTGCCGGCTGCGTCGACGGGTGTAGAGAGCGAGAGCGACGTCGGAAACTCGATGCCGAGGTCCGAAAGGCGATCGTGCGAGACCTCCAGGACCGCAACCTCGAGCATCACCTCGGGCTCCGGGAAGTCGTGAGCTGCGATGATCTTGGCGGCTACGGCAATGGCCTCCGGAGTGTCGCGGATCACCAGCGTGCTGCTTCGGTCGTCGACGGAGATCTCCTTGACTTTCAGTACCGACTTGAGGACTGTCTGCAGGTACTTGACGTCGGCGTTCACGATCTGGAACGTGCGTACCTGCAGGTCCTGGTACTCCTTCTGCTTCGCCGCGGTCGCCGGGTAGACGAACATGGTGTTGGCATTGAGGGTGCGCTTCTCGAGCTGGTTTTGCAGCAAGATCAGGTCGACCGTGTCCTCGACCGAGGCGTCCTTGACGAAGATGGTCGTCTTCAGGTCGGCGCGCACGTCACGGTCGAGAATGACGTTGAGGCCCGTTGTCCGCGAAAGTGCTTCGAAGACCATGCGTAGATTGGCGTCGCGGAACTGCAGCGTGACGGGCCGGTTCATGACCGACTGCGCCGCCGCCTGGGCGGCCCGGGCGGCCTTGACCTTGTCGAGCTGCTCTTGCACGAGTTCGAGCTGCTGCCGGGCAATCGAACTGCGCGGGCTCTCCAGAACGGCCGCCTTTGCCTTGTCGCGGGCGGCGTCGAGCTTGTCGTCGCGCATCAGGCGCTCCGACTCGGCCACGAGCCTCGCCGTCCTAATGTCGGATTCGATTCCGGCCAGGCCTCGCTGTGCCCGATCGTTGGAAGGCTCGACCTTCTGTGCCTTTCGATAAAAGGACACCGCGTCGTCGAGTCGGCCCTTGGATCGCGCCTCGTCCCCGTGACGAACTAGATCGCTCGAGTACGAGCTCACTTCATTCAATAGGTCGATGCGGAATTTGGCGTTCGAAGGATCGAGGCGCGACGCCTCCTGCAGCATCGGCAGCGCGGCATCGTGGTTGCCCCTTTGCGCTAAGTCGAGGGCTTCGTTGTGCAGTCGTTCCGCCGCACAACCCGCGAGGCCTGCGACCACGACCAGCGTGGCGACCAGAATGCCGAAACTGCTTTGTCGGCTCTTCATTTGAAGCCTCCTGAGACATCGATGGTTTGCTTCATGTTCAAGGGCGTGTAGGTGAGCACGATCTGGGTCGCGCTGAGCGACTCGACTCGGTAGGTGTTGTTGTCCAGCGCATCGCCCGCAGCCACGACGAGCAAGGTATCGCCGCGGGCCAGGAAGGCTTGCGGCTTACCGGTGCCGTTCTCGACCATGCCGACAAAGGTGAACGGCAACGGCGGCGCTGTCGGCGGCGCGGGCGCAGGCGCAGGCGCCGCTGGCGCAGGTGGGGGCGGCGGCGGTGGTGGCGGAAGCCAGCTCAGCCGCGTGAACGCGCGGCCGTTCGTCGAGGGAACGGTCCGCGCATTGAGCGCGTCCGGCACGCTGGCCGCGGATGCCGCAGTCGACGGCGCGGCCAATGGTTCCCAGGCTTGTGCGGGAGGCGGCGCTGCAGGCATCGCGGCACTCGCAGCGCTGGCAGCGGTTACCGGCTGGACGATGGCATCGGCCGCGCCCAGCTCCCTGGAGGCCCGCGACCACTGCGCCGCCACGTAGAACGTGGCAAGACCTGCACCCCCTAGGGCCAACGCACGCAACAGTCTTGTCGAGGCGGCCATCTCATCGGCTCCTGTAGGTGAGCGTGAAGCGGACCACCGCGTCCAGGACTTCTATCTCGGTGCCTTCGCGGTTCAGGCGCAGCTCGTCGAGCGACGCGTGCGGGAGAGCCTGTAGCACGCTTCCCGCGAAGGCCTTAAGCGGTCCGTATCCGGCATGAATGGGCAGAGTGACGACGTAGGCCGCGAAGGGCGAGTTGGGCTCTGCCTTCAACTGGTACTCGCCCTTGAGCAAAACCACGTTGTTTCGTTCGGCGCTGGCGTAGATCTCGCCAAGATCGGCGGCCATCTGGCCCTGCAGGGGAAAGGCCTCCACATACTGCAGCAGCCTCTCGTCGCGGCTCGGCTCGCGCAGTGGCTGGGAGCCACGGGTTCGCAGCAAAGTTGCCCGTGCCTCGCGATCGACGCGCGTGAGCTGCAAGTCTTTGTCCAGTCGCGGCAACCAAACTGCGATCGCCGCCGACGCCAACACCACGACGAGGGCGATGGGTCCGCAATAGCCCAGACGGCGCACCGTGCGGCGCCACACCCGAAGCAGTGCTTGTGTCATGGTTGTGTCCCCCAGCCGGCCTGCAGCTGAAAGCGGATCGGCCGGCCCGCAGTCTGGATCTGCACTTGATGCGACACCAGGACCACGGACTGAAGGCGTCGATCCTTCTGCAGGGCCTCGAGATAGGCGAGCATGGCCTTCGGGTCGCGTGCCTCGGCGGTCAGACGGAACGATTGCTTCGCCGAGGAAGGTTCGACGCCCAGCAGGGCCACCGACTCCTGCGGCGCGGACTCGATTGAATCGAGCAGTTCGGCCCAGGGCGCTGTCAGGCTCCTCGCGACTTGCTGCGCGGACTTCACCCTGGCCAGGTAGGCAGGGTCGGGCTTGGCAGTGAAGGAGCGCGGCGTCCCCGTGTCGGATTGGCGGGCGTCGAGCTCGGTCAGAGCCTGCTGCTCATGACGCTTTGCCGACAGCGTCATGCCGAGCGAGACGAACTCGGCACCGAGCAGGGCCAGGGCAGCGGCCAACATCGCCCAGCCCACGGCGAATCGGCGCGGTGCGCCGGGCGCGAATTCGAGGCGAAGCGTCAGCGCTTTCATGCGGCTTCGGCGTGCGCCTCGATGGTGACCCAGCGCGACGAGGCGGCAACGGCAGTAGCGTCTGGCGTGACAAGCACGAAGTCGGGATTGGCGGTCGTGGCGATGCCCAGGCTGGCCAGCAGCCGTGCTGCCCGCTCATCGAGCAACGTCGTGCTGACCGTGCGCAGCGTCAGCGTCTCGCCGCCCGTATGCTCAGCCGCTGCCGGGTCCGAGTCTGCCTCCCACGGACCAACGCTCACGGCGCACACCGCGCGATCAACCACGCAGGTAACGACCGCGTGCGAGCCCGACGTGACCGCGAAGACCGAGGTCGCCGCCTTCCCGCTCCATTCAATCGAATTCCAGCGCCGCGCGAAGCCGGGCTGCACGCTCTCGAGATGCAGGCCGTGCAACTTTGCTGCAGTCGCAAGGGTCGCGATACAGGCGCGGGCCAAGGCGGCGATGAGTAGATGGCGCTCGCCTGCTTGCAGACTCCAGCGCACCTCATACTCGCTCGCGGAATCGCCCAACAGTTCGGCCATGCAGGCAGCAGCGATCGATTGAAGCTGGCGATCGCTTTGAGTACCGAAGTCGCCCTCGGCAACGTCGAAATGCACCAGCGAATCCGCCAGTTCGACGATGAGCCGCGCGCCACGCAGTGGCGCAGCGAGCTCAAACTCCTGCAGGACGGCTTCGAGCATTTCCGGGTCGACGCTTGGTGGGTCGCCGCCATTGAAATGCTGCCCGCGCGGCGCAGAGCCGCCCGTGGGGACGATTTCCGTCAGGCGCTTGCGCCTTGGCCAGCCCGTCTGGAGCTGGCCGTACACGC
>JANYBE010000073.1 GCA_025360945.1 Rhizobacter sp.
GGATCAGCACCAAACCGACAATGGACCAGCCCCAATTGCCGAGGATCTTGTGCAGCTGCGTGAGCAGCCAGAACAGCGGCTCGTATAGGATCTTGAAAATACCGTAGTCCTTAAGGAGAGGCAGGCGCTCGCCCGGATCCATCTTGAGCAGCTTCTGTTCTTCCTGCGGGCCGACGAAAAGCTTGGCGTCGAAGGACATGCTCGCTCCGGCCGCGATCTCGCCGAGCGGAACGTACATGCCGACCGAGTAGACGTGGGCCGGACGGCCCGTCACATCGTTCGTGATGTCCAGCTTGTTCGTGAAGTATTCGCGCGGCTGTTTGGCGCCATCAGCGCGATCGATGAGCCAGGCCGAGGCAAAATAGTGCTGGATCATGGCGACCCAACCAGCATCGCCATTAGTCGTGTGATCGGGCTTCTCAGCCGGGAGGCGCTTCTCGATGGCGTCGAACTTAATCTGCTTGAACTTGCTGCCGTCGTCGATCGCCGGGCCGGTGAAGGTGGAGTAGAAACTTGACCCGCCCGCCAGCGCATTGCCGTCGCGCACCAGCTGCAAATACACGCGCGGGTTGACCGTGGCCCCGGATTCGTTGACCACGTCGTTCTTCACATCGATCACGTAGTCGCCGCGCGTGAACGTGTAGGTCTTGACGAGCTTGACGCCACCCACGGCCGGCGACTCGAACCGCACCGCAAGCTGGTTCTGGCCGTCCTTCAGTGTTCGCTCGCCGGGCACCAGCATCATCACCGTGTGGTGATTGGGCAGTCCACTACCACCACCGGGCGGAATCAGGCCGCTCTCTGCGACATAGAGGCGCTCTAGCGATTCGTCGAGCAACACGACATTGCGCTTCTGATCCGACACCTCCTTTGGTTTGGCCAGTCCAACCAGGCCGAGGATGTGATCGAGCCCGTCGGGGGCGGTCTGCTCGTGCTCCTTTAGCAACTCGACGCGGACCAGCGTGCCGCCCTTGCTGTCGAGCGTTGCCTTGACGAGGTCGGTGCTGATCGTGACGCGCTCCGACGCCATCGGGACGGCCGAGTTCGCAGTTGCCAGCGGCGTCTCGCCCACGGAAGTCCCGGCGACCGCAGCGGGTGCGACGGGCGCGGCCGCACGCGGCGACGGGCCCGCCCCCGCCGTCTTGGCCGGCGCCGGGCTGAAGAATGACGGCTGTCCGGTGTGCCTTTGCCACGCGTCGTAGATCAGGAACAGGGACATCGAAAACACCACCCACAGCAGGGTGCGACGCATATCGGTCATGTGGAGGTCTGGTTGTCGAGCATGGTGGAAGATGAGGTGCCGCCAGCAGCATGGGGCCTGCCGGTGACGAGGCCGCGAAACAAGCGCGGCGAGTGTTCAGGAACCGGGTCGTGGCCACCTTCGCAAAGAGGGTGGCAGCGCAGCAGGCGATGCACAGTCAGGTAGGTGCCCGCGGCGGCGCCGTGACGCACGAGTGCCTCCAGCGAATACGCAGAGCAGGTCGGCTCGTAGCGGCAGCTCGATTGCAGCCACGGGCTGAGAAAGAACCGGTAGCCACGCACCAGCAGCATCAGGATGTGCCGGGGTAGCGACAGCAAGGCGGCAACCATGAGGCGGGCCGCGAGCCGGTCAGCGCCCGGCGACACGCTGGGCGGCGCTCGCGAGCAGTTGGTCGAGCTCGGCACGCGCGGCGTGCTTGAGGGCGTCCGATGCGGCGCTGACGAAGGACTTGCGATCGAACGGGGCTCGCAGGCGCACCACCCACAGGCCGTTGGCAAGCACCGTTTCCTGGCCCTTGACAGCCGAGCGGATCTGGCGCTTGAGCAGGCTGCGCGTCACAGAACGCCTGGCGTGACGCTTGGGCACGACGGTGCCCAGCCAAACAGCTCCAGGCGCGCCCGAAAGCACCGAAACAGGAAAGTCATCCACAGCCGAGTTCAATGCGGGTTTCTCACCTGTTGACAACTCTGCTGCAAGCGGCTTGGTTGCAGGCTTGGGCAACGTGCTCGGACGGTCAGGCACGTGGTGCACCGCGAAGTGCGCACTGCTGGCCCTGGTGCGCGTGCGAAGCACGCGCTCGAAATCGGCGGAGCGAAGAAGACGGGCAATCACGCGGCGGGCGCGGCGCTTTTCAGCCCAGAAACGTCAAGGCTCAGACGGCCAGACGCTTGCGGCCCTTAGCGCGACGGGCGTTGATCACGGCGCGGCCGCCGCGGGTCTTCATGCGGACCAAGAACCCATGGGTACGGGCGCGGCGAACTTTGGAGGCTTGGTAAGTGCGTTTCATGATCTGTCCAGCGGTGCTGTCTTGCGGCCTTGATAGGCAGCTTTGACTTAAGTAGGTCGTCCCGAGGCAGCTTGGCTCCGGGAAACCCACTATTACACCAAAAACCACCTGCCCAGTCAATGACTTACACCGTCGCCCGTGGCTTGGCGGGGCCATTGACGGGTCGGCTTAATCTGTGGATAACCGTCGATTCCGGCAACGCGCAACGTACAATCCGACCGCTCCCAAGAAGAACTTTTCCACAATGAGCGCTGACCTATGGCAACGCGGCTGCGAGCGACTCGCCGCCGAGCTGCCCGAACAACAATTCAACACCTGGATCCGCCCGCTGCCCGCGGCCGAGGTCACTGACCAGGGTGACGCCGGCGCAGTCGCGCTGCTGCGCGTGCCAAACCGGTTCAAGCTCGACTGGATCCGCAACCAGTACGCCGGGCGGATCGAGGCCCTGTTGACAGAGCTGGCCGGCAAGCCGGTACGGCTCGACATCACGCTCGCCGCGCGCGATAACGCTGCCGTCGAGGCGGCGGGGTCGGCCCATGTGTCAAACGGGGTCGCCGCCGCGGCAACTCAGGCGCTGGCCGTGTCGCGCCCGATTACGCTGGCTAGCGCGCCGGCACCCTCGCGCAGCCGGCTCAACTTGGCGCTGACTTTCGACACGCTGGTGCCGGGCCGCGCCAACCAGATGGCGCGCACCGCGGCGCTGCATGTCGCCGGCGCGCCGGGCCAGATGTACAACCCGCTCTTCATCTACGGCGGCGTCGGCCTGGGCAAGACCCACCTGATCCACGCGGTAGGCAACGCGCTGCTGGCCGACAAGCCTGACGCGCGCATCCTGTACCTGCATGCGGAGCAATTCATCACCGACGTGGTGAAGAACTACCAGCGCAAGACCTTCGACGAGCTGAAGGCAAAGTACCACCAGCTCGACCTGCTGCTGATCGACGACGTGCAGTTCTTTGCCGGCAAGGAGCGCACGCAGGAAGAGTTCTTCAACGCGTTCGAGGCGCTGCTTGCCAAGCGCGCGCACATCATCATGACGAGCGACACCTACCCAAAGGGGCTGGTGGACATCGACGAGCGGCTGACCTCGCGTTTCGACGCCGGGCTGACGGTGGCAATTGAACCGCCCGAACTCGAGATGCGCGTCGCAATCCTGATGCGCAAGGCCGAGCTCGAGGCCACGGTGATGCCGGAAGACGTGGCCTTCTTCGTGGCGAAGAACGTGCGCGCGAACGTGCGCGAGCTCGAAGGCGCACTGCGCAAGATCCTCG
>JANYBE010000207.1 GCA_025360945.1 Rhizobacter sp.
CTGAGCCTTTGACGGAACCAGCCTCTCATGACCACCTACGACGCCACCGCGAAGCAGAAATCGCAGGCCAAGACCTCGCGCATCCCGATCAAGATCGTGCCGGCGGAAACGCTGAAGAAGCCCGAGTGGATTCGCGTCAAGGCCGGCTCGCCGAGCACGCGCTTCTACGAGATCAAGCAGATCCTGCGCGAGCACAAGCTGCACACGGTCTGCGAGGAGGCCTCGTGCCCGAACATCGGCGAGTGCTTCGGCAAGGGCACCGCCACCTTCATGATCATGGGCGACAAGTGCACGCGACGCTGCCCGTTCTGCGATGTCGGTCACGGCCGGCCCGATCCACTCGATGCTGACGAGCCGCTGAACCTGGCGAAGACGATCGCGGCGCTCAAGCTGCGCTACGTGGTGATCACCAGCGTCGATCGCGACGACCTGCGCGACGGCGGTGCCGGTCACTTCGTCGAGTGCATCGGCAAGACGCGCGAACTCTCGCCCAACACCCAAATCGAGATCCTGACGCCTGACTTTCGCGGCCGCATGGACCGCGCGCTCGAGATTTTGAAGGCCGCGCCGCCGGACGTGATGAACCACAACCTCGAGACCGCCCCGCGCCTGTACAAGCAGGCACGCCCCGGGTCCGACTACGCCTACTCGCTGAACCTGCTGAAGCGCTTCAAGGAGTTCGCGCCGCACGTGCCGACCAAGAGCGGCCTGATGGTGGGTCTGGGCGAGACCGACGACGAGATCCTCCAAGTGATGCGCGACATGCGCGAACACGGCATCGACATGCTGACCATCGGTCAGTACCTCGCGCCCAGTGGTCACCACCTGCCGGTCAAGCGCTATGTGCATCCGGATACCTTCAAAATGTTCGAGCGCGAGGCGGCGACGATGGGCTTCACGCATGCCGCGGTCGGTGCGATGGTGCGTTCGAGCTACCACGCCGACAAGCAGGCCGAAGCCGCCGGCCTGGCGCCGACCGAAGTCTGACCAGACCGGCGGTATCCGTGTCCGCCTTCTCGACCCCATTCACCGAGGCCGCGCTTCAGTGCGGCAACTGCCGCGAACCGATGCAGCGGCTCACGTTGCCCAGCCACTACGGGCTTCCGGTCGAACTCGACCTGTGTGCCGGCTGTCACCTGGTCTGGTTCGATACGACCGAGGGTGCGCGCCTGGGCGGTCAATCGCTGCTGACGCTCATTGGGCAGATGGCGCACACGCACGCCCTGGCGCACGTAGCGCTGCGCGATGACATCCGATGCCCGCGTTGCAGCCGTCCCGTGAGCCTGGTGCACAACCAGTCGCGCTGGGGGCAGTCATTGCAACTCGCCTGTCTGGCGAATCGGCACGGCGCTTATCAGTCATTCGCCGAATTCCTCCAAGAGAAGGGGTTGCTGCGACCGATGTCGCTGGCGGACCGCAACCAGCTGCTCGCCAGCGCAGGGCGCATCGACTGTGTCAATTGCGGTGCCGACATCGGGCTACATGACGAGCGTTGCCCGTATTGCCGGTCCGTGGCCAGCGTTCTCGACGTGGCCCGCCTCGCCCGCGCGCTCGACCCGCAAGGCGCGCTCGCGCCGCAGGCGGTGCACGAGGTCAAGGCGCAACAAGGCGCGATGCAGTGCGGCGCGTGCGGGGCTGCGCTGCTCCCCGGGCAATGGTTGAGTTGCGCGCAGTGCGGCGCAACGCTTGCGGTGAGCCGGCTCGCAGAGGCGAATGCGCGCGTGCAGGAGCTTGGGGCGGCCTTGAAGGCGCTTGCCGCGAAGCCGGCACCGGAGGTAGTGAAGCGTCGGCTCGATGCTCTGGAGGCCGATCTGCCGCGTCGCCGCGAATGGGTGGCCGACATGCAGGCCGATGCGCATCAACGCAGCCGACTTGACGAAGAATTCGATTGGGCGTCACTGCTCAGGCCCGGCACGAACCCCGTGCGCGCGGTTTTCATCGCGCTCGCGGTCTGGTTCGTCTGGTACTTTTGGCCGCGAGGTTGATCAACTCTGTGCCAGCAGCTTTTCGACGAGCGCGTCCAGCGCGACAAAGTCCAGCTCGCCGACGAAGCGCTTGACGATGCGGCCGTGCTTGTCGATCAGCACGCTGGTCGGCGTGAACTTGACCTGATCGAAGCTTTTCGCGACCGCGCCGGTGTTGTCGATCACGACGCTGAAGGGCAGACGGCGGCGTTCGGCGAAAGCTATCACCAGTGCCGGCGGGTCGTAGCTCATGGCGACCGCGAGCGTTTCGTAGCCCTTCGCCCTGAACTTCTCGTGCGTCGCGACGATCTGCGGCATCTCGTTCACGCAGGGTGCGCAGTCGGTGGCCCAGAAGTTCACCAGCACGACCTTGCCACGCAGCTGATCAATTGCGGAGGTGCTGCCGTCGAGCAAGGTATAGCCGACATCCGGGGCCGGCTTGCCCGAGGCCGAGGTGTTGTACACGAGGTAGACGCCCACGCCGATGGCCAGAGCGACAATGCTGGCAGCAGCGAATCGGGCAATTTTCAAGAGGAGTCTTTCATGCAACGCAGAAAGTTTACGTCAGGCCTCGTCGTCGTCGGCGGCCTGTGGGCACTCGCGGCCCGGGCGGCCGACATCACCGAGAGCGACGCCGCGCTCGGCGTGCGAGCGGCACTCGAGCGCGGGGCGGTCGCCGCCGTGGGGCTGCTCGGCCGCGACGGCGGCTTTCTCGACAACCCCAAGGTGCGCATCGAGTTGCCCGGCTACCTGAACGAAGCCGCGAAGGTGCTGAAGTACACCGGTCAGCAGCGCCGCGTCGACGAACTGGTCACCGCGATGAACCGCGCCGCCGAAGCGGCCGTGCCGCAGGCAAAGGCGCTGCTCGTGAACGCGGTGAAATCGATGAGCGTCGAAGACGGCCGCCAGATCCTCACCGGGGGAGACAACGCGGCCACGCAGTTCTTTGCCGTCAAGACGCGCGCACCGTTGAGCGATAAG
This sequence comes from Rhizobacter sp., assembly GCA_025360945.1. GTDB lineage: Bacteria > Pseudomonadota > Gammaproteobacteria > Burkholderiales > Burkholderiaceae_C > LMDS01. Next base: position 2,946 of record JANYBE010000207.1, read on the forward strand.
TTCCTGCCGATCGTGACCCGGGCGACGGAGAAGGTATCGCTCGCCGACAAGTACAACAAGGTCGCGGGTCAGGTCGCATCGCTCGGGCTGCTCGACAAGGACGAAGCGAACATCCAGAGCTACATCACCGGCAAGGCGCTGGATGGCCTGTACCTGGTCATCGGCGAGGAGGAGCGCAAGATTCGCCAGGATCCGATCGGCACCGGCAGCGCGATCCTGCAGAAAGTCTTCGGATCGCTGCGGTAGACCGGGTCAGAGGGATTTCGACAACTCGAACAGCAGCGCCGACGGCAGCGAGCTCGCGAGCACGTCACGCCCGACGCGCGCGTTCGCCGAGCCGCCGAAGCCCGACATCTCGAACGCCGCGCCTTCCTCGACGATCTCGATGAAGACGAAGTCGGGCACCTCCGCGAGGATCTCCTCGCGAAAGCTCTCGAATCGCGCACCGCCCTGGATCGATTCGATGACCACGGCGTGGGGCAGACCTTCAAGGCAGAACGCGCTGGCCTCGTCGACCGAGTTCACGAAGTCGACGATCAGGTTCATGTTTCGCAGCGCATCGCGGATCAGCAGCCGCATCTCGCGCCGCGCCGAGATGACCAGCACATGGCTGCCGGCGAGTGGCTGCGAGTTCGACGACGGCGCAAAGCCTTCGTTGATCTCCATCATGCTCACGCCTGCGACGGCTGGGCTCTCGGTGCGTGGGAACTCCAGTGTCAGCGTCGTCATGTGGCGCTCGTCGCCGCGTTCGACGATCAGCCCCATGGTCCAGGCGGTCTGCTCCAGCAGCCGCCACTGCAGCGAATCGAGCCCGTGCGGCACGACGGCCTTCGCGCCATCGGCGAGCTCGTCCACGGTACGGTGCCCAAAGCAACAGACCAGTCGCGCGTGCGCCGGCCGGGTCTCGATGTCGATCGTGAATTCGATCTGCGACTGCGCGTTGGCAAGTGCCCAGTCTATCGTCGTGTTGAGCAGAACGAACAGCAGCGAGGCATCGACGACCACCTCGGCCGGCTTCAGCGAAGGTTTGAAATGGATGCCGCGCGCCTGGGTTTCTCGGGCACGATGGGTGAGCGTGCCGTTGAGCACGTCGGCGAGTTGCAGCCGCTCGTGGGTCTGCCGCAGTCGGCCGGACGCGAAGCGCGTCAGCTGCTGGCCGATCATGCCGATCTGGCGTGCGGCCTCGACTTCTTCGCGCAGTGAGCGCAGGCTCTTCTTGTCGATGCGGCCGGTGCTTGTGAGGCTGTTGATGCGCTCCAGCGCTGCGGTGAGCGGCCCAGCGATCTCGGCACCGATTTCAGACACCAGCGCCTGCCAACGCTCGTGATCGTCGCGCAGGCCGTCGGCCGGTGCGGCGTGCCCCGCCTCGTGCGTCCCCGGCGTGCGGCCGATCTCAGACATGTCCATCCTCGCTGTCCTCGTCATTGCTGTGTTCCGTGACGGGCCGGAGGGTTCCGGCGGCCGATATCAGGTGTCAGTCAGGTCGAGTTTGCGCGCGCAAGCTGCATCGCGCCAGACCGGTTGAGACCGATTCACCGGAACGGGGGTGTACGGATTTCACGGTCTGCGACATCGACGGCTATGCCGAACTCGCGCAGCACCTCGGTGGTGTGCTCGCCGAGCAGCGGCGGCGGGCGACGGTATTGCACCGGCGTGGCGGAGAGCTTCATCGGGCTGGCGACCAGATTCACCTCGCCAGCGAGCGGGTGCGCCAGGCGCACGGTCATCTCGCGGGCCTGCACTTGCGGGTCGGCGAACACGTCGGCGAGATCGTTGATCGGGCCGCTCGGTACTTTCGCCGCCTCGAGCGCGCTGAGCCAGTCGCCGCGGGTGCGTGCCTTCATCAGTGCCGCGAGCAGTGGCACCAGCGTGACGCGGTGGCGTACACGCTCGGAGTTGCGGCCAAAGCGCGGGTCCTGGGCGAGGTGCGGCGCGCCGGCTACCTCGCAGAACTTGGCGAACTGGCTGTCGTTGCCGACGGCCAGGATCATGTGGCCATCGGCAACCTCGAACACCTGGTAAGGCACGATGTTCTGGTGCGCGTTACCCATGCGCTGCGGTGCGATCCCGGTCGTCAAGTAGTTCGCGCCGAGGTTGGCGAGCATCGCGACCTGGGTATCGAGCAAGGCCATGTCGATGGCCTGGCCCACGCCGGTGAGATCGCGGTGCCGTAGGGCGGCGAGGATGGCGGTACAGGCGTACATGCCGGTGAACAGATCGGACACCGCGACGCCGACCTTCTGCGGCCCGCCGCCGCTCGCGTCGTCGCCGATCTCGGCGCGCGAAGGACCGGTGACGCTCATCAGCCCGCCCATGCCCTGGATCGCGTAGTCGTAGCCGGCGCGCTCGCGGTACGGCCCGGTCTGGCCGAAGCCGGTGATCGAGCAGTACACGAGGCGCGGATTCAGCGCGTGCAGGCTCGCGAAGTCGAGCCCGTAGCGGGCCATGTCGCCGACCTTGTAGTTCTCGACGAACACGTCGCTTTGCTGCGCGAGCTTGCGGATCAGGGCCTGGCCGTCGGGATGCGCGATGTCGACCGTGATCGAGCGCTTGTTGCGGTTCGTGCCGAGGTAGTAGGCGGCTTCGTGCGTGTCGGCGCCAAAGGTGTCCTTCAGGAACGGTGGGCCCCAACCGCGGGTGTCGTCGCCACCGCTGCTCGTAGCGCTCGGCGGGCGCTCGACCTTGATCACGTCGGCGCCCAGGTCGGCGAGCGTTTGCGTGCACCACGGTCCGGCGAGCACGCGCGAGAGGTCCAGCACGCGCACGCCGCCGAGGGCTTGGGTTGGAGAGGTCGTCATGCAAACATTGTGGAGCAGGGCCGGGATAATGCGGCGATGATCAGGCTCCCTAGTTGGATCGCGGCCCTTGCCGCAGCGAGCACTGTCGCCTGCTCGCCCACGCTCGACTGGCGCGAGTTCGTGCCCGAAGGCAGCGACCTGAGCATGACGTTCCCGTGCCGCCCCGATCGCCATTCGCGATCGGTCATCATGGGCGACGCGACGGTGCAAATGCAGATGCTGGTTTGCAGCGCGGGCGATGCGACCTGGGCCGTCAGTTTCTTCGATGTCGCAGATCCAGCGCGCGTTGCGCCCACGCTGAGTGAGTGGCGTGCGATTGCGGGGGCCAACGTGCGGGGCGTGGCAGGCGCGCCAGCGCCGGTTCGAATCAAAGGCATGACGCCGAACGAGCAGGCGGTGCGCGTCGTGGTCGCCGGCGGGCTGCCCGATGGCGCCGCGGTGCAGGAGCACGCGGCGTTCTTCGTACGCGGTTTGCGCGTCTATGCGGCAACGGTGATCGGCGCGAAGCCGCTACCGCAGGCGGTCGAGGTGTTTTTCGGGGGATTGAGGTTCCCCGCATGAGTTGCAAGAGGCCACTCGATGTGTGGTTTTTGTGTCGCTCGAAGGGTGCTGCGGCCATCGACTGGCACCGGCCGGCCTGAACTGCCCATAATTTGTCGCCATGCCCGGACTCATGATCATTGCCCACGCTCCGCTCGCCTCTGCGCTGAAGGCGGTGGCGCAGCACACGTTCCCCGATTGCGCGCGCACGCTCGAGGTGCTCGACGTCACACCCGACATGGTGATCGAAGACGTAGAAGCGCGCGCCCGCGAGATGCTGGAGCGCGTGCGCACACCCGAGGCGCTGATCTTCACCGACGTCTTCGGCGCGACACCCTGCAACGTCGCCCAGCGCTTGGGCGACGGTGTGCAGGTGCGCGTGATCGCCGGCGTGAACGTGCCGATGCTGTGGCGCTCGCTGAGCTATGCATCCGAGACGCTTGAAGCGGTGGTGATGCGCGCGATGGCCGGCGCTACCCAGGGCGTGATGCAGGTGGCTACCTCCAAACCCCAGAACCAGACCCTCAAACCCGGCGCCAATGATCAAAACAAGCATCAGCATCAGCAATAAGCTCGGCCTTCACGCACGGGCGTCGGCCAAGCTTACCAAACTGGCAGGCTCATTTCGGAGCGAGGTATTCATGACCCGCAACGATCGCCGTGTCAACGCCAAGAGCATCATGGGCGTGATGATGCTCGCCGCCGGCATCGGCAGCGTCGTCGAGATCGAAGTGGCTGGTGCTGACGAGCAATTGGCGCTGGACGCGCTCACCGCGCTGATCAACGACAAGTTCGGCGAGGGCGAGTGAAGCCTCAGCCGCCGGCGAGGAAGTGCTTGCGGTAGCGTGCCGGCAGGTCTTCGATGCGCAGCAGCATCGGCAAATCGGCGGTATTGAAATCCGGATCCCAGGCTGGTGCGCCGAGCACCTTGGCGCCGCAGCGCAGGTAACCCTTGATGAGCGCCGGGGCTTCGACGTTCAGGTTGTGCTGCAACTCTTCGACCGGCAGTGCCAGCCGCGGCGTCACCTGCCAGTGGATGTCGGCGAGGTGACTGCGGCGCAGTTGCTCCCACAGGCTGGCTGCGACATGGCCGCCGTCGCGCATGCTCACACTGGCGCAACCGACCATCGTGTCCAGCGCGTTGCGGTGCATGAACTCGGCCAGCGCGGCCCACAGCGCGAGGATCACGCCGCCGGTTCGCCAGTCGGGGTGCACGCAGGAGCGGCCCAGCTCGACCATCTTGGCGCGCAGCGGGCGCAGCCGGGTCAAATCGAATTCGAGGTCGCTGTACAGGCCGCCCACGCGCTTCGCGTTTGCGGGTGTGAGCACGCGGTAGGTACCGATCACCGGGCCGGGCTCGTCGGCGCCGCGCGAGCGCACCAGCAGGTGTTCGCAGAACGGATCGAAGATATCGATGTCGTGGCGCGGCGGCGAGCCATGCGGCACGCTCAGGCGCGCGCCCATCTCATCGGCGAAGACGAGGTACCTCAGCTGCTGCGCCTGGCGAACGTCTTCTTCATCGCGAGCCCAAACCACGTCAAAGCCAGCCGGGTCAGCGCCGGGCGCCGTGGAGCGCGAATGAAGTGACCTCCGGCGCGCAACCGGTGCGCTGAGATCGGCAAGGGGGAAAGTGGGCAGCGGCAGATCGCGCATGGTGTTGTCCTCGGCAGGTGTCTGGCGCGATGCTCGAGGGCCGTCGTGACACAGACGTGAAGCGGGTGTGACCGGCACGTGAAACTCGGCAAATCCGGTGGTAGTGCGGTGCCGCGCGCTGCTAGCATTGGTCGCATGAGCTTCCAGGTGTTCGGCTTGCCGGTGTCCCGTGGAGTCGCGATCGGGCGCGCCGTGCTCGTCGCGTCGAGCCGCGTGGACGTGGCGCATTACTTCATCGATGAAGACCGCGTCGAGCCGGAGATCGCGCGACTGCGAACCGCGCGCGACGCGGTTGCGAGCGAACTGACCGCCTTGCAGCGTGACCTGCCCGCGGAGGCGCCGGCCGAGTTGTCGGCGCTGCTCGATGTCCACCTTATGCTGCTGCACGACGATGCCCTGACCGGCGCCACAAAGCAGTGGATTCACGAGCGGCATTACAACGCCGAATGGGCGCTGTCGGCCCAGCTCGAGGTGCTGGCGCGCCAGTTCGACGAGATGGAGGACGAATACCTGCGCGAGCGCAAGGCCGATCTGGAGCAGGTCGTCGAGCGCCTTTTGCGGGCGATGGCGCGCGGCCCGGCGTCGAGCTTCGCGCCCGCACCTGGTGTGGCGCCCCGTGACTTCGCGGGCGAGGACCCGCTGGTGCTGGTGGCCAACGACATCGCCCCGGCCGACATGCTGCAATTCAAGCGCAGCGTGTTCACCGGCTTCATCACCGACGTAGGCGGCAAGACCTCGCACACGGCGATCGTCGCGCGCAGCATGGACATTCCTGCGGTCGTCGGTGCGCGCGAGGCGAGCCGCATCATTCGGCAGGACGACTGGCTCGTGATCGATGGCGATGCGGGCATCGTCATCGTCGACCCGTCGGCGATCGTCCTGGAGGAGTACCGCTTTCGCCAGCGCCAAAGCACGCTCGGCCGCGAACGGCTGGCCCGACTGCGGCACACGCCGGCCGTGACGCTGGATGGCGAGCGGGTCGAGTTGCTCGCCAACATCGAGATGCCGAGCGATGCCGTCGCCGCGCTCGAGGCTGGCGCCGTAGGCGTCGGCCTATTCCGCAGCGAGTTCCTGTTCATGAACCGCAATGGCGAGTTGCCGGGCGAAGACGAGCAGTTCGAGGCCTACCGCATGGCGGTCGAGGCGATGAAGGGCTTGCCGGTCACGATACGCACGGTAGACATCGGCGCCGACAAGCCGCTTGATCGCATGTCCGCCAACGAATTGCGGCACGAGCACGCGCTGAATCCGGCGCTCGGATTGAGGGCGATTCGCTGGAGTCTGTCGGAGCCAGGGATGTTCAGGCAGCAATTGCGTGCGATCTTGCGTGCAAGCGCCTACGGCAAGGTGAAGCTGCTGATCCCGATGGTCGCACATCTGAGCGAAGTAAAGGCAACGCTCGAGGCGCTGGCGCGAGCGCGCCAGCAGTTGACCGAGGCGGGCAAGGCCTTCACGCAGGTGGAGATCGGCGCGATGATCGAAGTGCCAGCGTCTGCGCTGATGCTGCCTGCGTTCTTGCGTCACTTCGACTTTGTGTCCGTCGGCACCAACGACCTGATTCAGTACACGCTCGCGATCGACCGCGCCGATGAAGCCGTCGCTCATCTGTATGACCCGTGGCATCCGGCCGTGCTGGGCTTGCTCGCGCGGGTCATCGCGCAAGCGCGCGCTGCGGGCAAGCAAGTCAGCGTATGCGGCGAGATGGCCGGTGACCCCGAGTTCACCGAGTTGCTGTTGGCGATGGGATTGCGAAGCCTGTCGATGCATCCCTCACAGATTGCAGCCATCAAGCAACGTGTGCTGCGAACCGACGCGAAGCGCTGGTCCGCACATCTCGAGCGAGTGCTGACGGCCGACGACCCGCAGCTAGCGGCCATGGCTGCTGCGCGCGCGCTGTCGTCGGCGCAACGAGACGATCTCGTCCTCGACAGTTGAGCCTGGGTGAAGTGCAGCTGTTGACGCTCCTCGAAAGCATGCTATAGTCGTGGTCTTCGCTGATTGCAGGGGCTCCGTAGCGAAATCGACGGAGCAAGGCGAGCAGGGAAGGAAATGAAATGACAGAGTATTTGACAGGGTTATATAAAACATGTCAGAATCGCTCTCTCAGCTGATATCTGCAAAACAACGCAGCTAGCAGCAGCTACCGAAAGGTAGTGCCGCAAGGCAAGCTCTTTAAAAACTAACAGCCGATAAGTGTGGGCGTTTGAAGGCGAGTGCCAAGAGATGTCAAAGTCTCGAGGTCTCATGGACCTTAAACGCTCACTGAAAAAGAAATGAAATTCATGCAAGTGAAGTTCACTTCAATTCTTTGAGTAATTTATCAAGATCGAACTGAAGAGTTTGATCCTGGCTCAGATTGAACGCTGGCGGCATGCCTTACACATGCAAGTCGAACGGCAGCACGGGAGCAATCCTGGTGGCGAGTGG
>JANYBE010000090.1 GCA_025360945.1 Rhizobacter sp.
AGCAGCTCCGGCAGCACGACGCCCTTGCTGAACGTGCCGGTTGTTGCGAATTCGCCCTTCAACGGGTCGAACAGGCCCTTCATGAACACGCGGTCGAAGCCGCCGACGAAGCTGTTGCCCTCAGTGAACGCCAAACTGTAGCCGTACAGGCACCAGAGGATGACGACGAGCGAGAACGTGACGAAGACCTGCATCAGCACCGACAACATGTTCTTGCTGCGGACCAGGCCGCCGTAGAACAGCGCCAGGCCGGGGATCGACATCATGATGACGAACGCGGTGGCAACGATCATCCAGGCCACGTCACCCTTGTTGGGGACGGGCGCTGAGGCTGCGGCTGCAGCGGCGGACGCGCCCGACGCAGCCTCGGTCGCAGCGGACGCGACAGGAGCAGCGGCCGACGCCTTCTCGGCAGGCGCGGCGGCCGAAGCCGCAGCGGGCGCGGAAGCCGCGTCCTCTGCGAACGAGGCACCGGTGAAGCCCAGGGCTGCGAAGCCCAGGGCGAGAGTAGCAACGAGTTTTCTCATGGTTGTCTCTTTTGTTGGGTCAAAGGGCGTCTTTGCCGGTCTCGCCGGTGCGGATGCGCACCACCTGCTCGAGCGGCGACACGAACACCTTGCCGTCGCCGATCTTGCCGGTGCGGGCGGCGCCCTCGATCGCTTCGATGACGCGGTCGACGATCGCGTCGTCGACCGCGGCCTCGATCTTTACCTTGGGCAGGAAGTCGACCACGTACTCGGCACCACGGTACAGCTCGGTGTGGCCTTTCTGGCGGCCGAAGCCCTTGACTTCGGTCACCGTGATGCCCTGCACGCCGATGGCGCTGAGGGCTTCGCGGACTTCGTCAAGCTTGAAAGGCTTGACGATGGCGGTCACCATCTTCATGGTCGTCTCTCCAGTGTGGGTGTGGGTTTCAGAACGTCTTCTTGACAGCGACAACCAAGCCGGCCTTGCCGAGATCCTTACCGTTCGCCGGCGAGGCATAAGCCTTGACACCGTTGATCGACTTGGTTTCGGCACCGACTACGGCCGCACTCAGGAAGAAGCCGGAGAAGTCCTTGCCGACAGTGAACGAGTAGTCGGTGTACGAGAAGTCACTGTAGTGCGCGATGTGCTGGAAGCCCACATGCGGGATCAGCTGGATGCCGTCGCCGACTTCGAAGGTAGCGCTCAGGTCGAGGTAGCCGCTGTTCTTGCTGTCGGCGAAGCCGAACAGATTGGTCAGGCTGTGCGAGTACTTCAGCGTTGCCGGGCCATAGGTGATCGCCCCGTAGATCTCGGTCGTGTTGGCGTTCGCCGCGCCGGGAATTTCGCTGTACTTGTTGCTCGGGTAGACGTAAGCGAGCACGCCGACGTCGTAGCTCAGATCCTTGGCGATCTCGCCCTTGTAGCCGCCGTACAGATCCCACTCGACGCTGCCCTTGGCAGCGACACCGGCGGCGGTTTCCGCGTCCTTAATCCACTTGATCGTCGATGCCCATGTGCCGACATAGAAGCCGGACGCAAACGCGTAGTCAGCACCGCCCTGGATTGCAGGCTGCAGACGCGTCTGCGATATGCCGCGGTAGCGGTAGTCGCTGGTCAGGCTCAGGTTGAACGACAGCGGATCGGCCGGTGCCGCCGCGGGCGCGGCGGCGGGCACTGCGGGCGGGTCTTCGGCAAGCGCCATCTGTGGCAGCGCGGTGATCGCGAGCGTGGAAGCCAACGCCAGGAGAGTCTTGTTCATTGTCCGTTTTCCCAAAATTGATTCGATTGCACAAGGTGAGACTGGGATGCGTTTTGCAGCTTTTGTGCCAAGCTACCGAAATGCCTGCGCGCACCGGGCTCGCGCCCGGTGAGGCCCGGGCGCGCGAGCGCGCGCACCAAGTCCGTGCATCTCATTGCCATGCCTCGGTTTGGTGCGTTTCCGGCGCTTGGCGACGCACGGGCGCCATGGCGCAGGGTGAAACATGCCACTTGCCGTCATTCGCAGCCGCGCGCTACACGCGCTCGAAGCGGCCGGAGGTTGATCTGGCCAATGGCCTGCCGAGCTTCAGGCCGGTCGGTCTCGCGACGTCGAAGTGAAGAAGTCACGCGAGCGCGAGCGCGCCCCGATCCAGAAAGCCAAGCCCTCTCGGGCCACTTCGAGCTGCCGATCACGCTCGGGGCCGCCAGCGGGCTGCACTGCGTCGCTCGACGACGCGAGTGCGAAAATCTTGCAGACCGCAGCCTGGCGTCTGGGCTGGTCAGCGCGGCTCTCACCGCGTCGCGCGCACGGCCACGACATGGCGGGTAGCCCGCTAATCGCGACCCGGCACGTCGCCGAGGCAATCCATTCCCGGCGCGTATTTGACGGCGCGATGACTAGAGCAGCGCCGAGAGCGATCGCCGCATCAGGCTCGCATCCAGCGCGCTGCGCTGTGCCCAGTCGACGAGCTGGTCCTCGCCGATCTTGCCGACGTTGAAGTAGGCCGCGTCGGGGTGGGCCAAGTAGAAGCCGCTGACGCTCGCCGCCGGCGTCATCGCCTGGCTCTCGGTCAGACCCATGCCGATATCCGCACAGTCGAGCACGCGGAACATCTCTGCCTTCACCGTGTGGTCCGGGCAAGCCGGGTAGCCGGGGGCCGGGCGAATGCCCGCGTACTTCTCGGCGATCAGGTCGGCGTTGCTCAGGGTCTCGTCGGCCGCATAGCCCCAGAACTCCTTGCGAACACGCTGGTGCATGCGCTCGGCAAAGGCTTCGGCCAGACGATCGGCGAGTGCCTTGAACATGATCGAGCTGTAGTCATCCAGGTCGTCCATGAACTGCTTGTCCTTCTTCTCGGCGCCGATGCCGGACGTCACCGCGAAAAGCCCGACGTGGTCGGCCACGCCCGAGCCCTTGGGTGCGATGAAATCGGCGAGGCAG
>JANYBE010000092.1 GCA_025360945.1 Rhizobacter sp.
ACCCTCGAACGACACCCAAGACCATTCATCAGGAGAAGACATGAAATTGAATCGCATCGTTCTGGCCGCCTCGCTCGCGCTGGCCTGCACTTTCACGCAGGCGGTGACGCTGCGAGTGTCCGACCAGGGCGACGTGCAGTCGATGGACCCGCACTCGCTGAACGAATCGCTGCAGCTCAGCTTCGACAGCAGCATCTACGAGTCGCTGGTCGGGCGCGGCAAGGACATGGCGGTGGTGCCGCTGCTGGCCACCAAATGGCGGCAGACCTCGCCGACGGTCTGGCGCTTCGACCTGCGCAAGGGCGTGAAATTCCACGACGGCACCCCGTTCACCGCGGACGACGTGCTGTTCAGCTTCAAGCGCGCGACCGACGCCGGCAGCGACATGCGCGGCTACACCGCGCCGATCAAGGAGGTGCGCAAGATCAGTGACGTCGTCGTCGACATCGAGACGGTTTCGCCGTTCCCGATCCTGCCCGACACGCTCACGGTGTTCGCCATCATGAGCAAGGCCTGGTGCGAGCAAAACAAAGCCGAGCGCCCGGTGGACCGCCGCAAGGGCATCGAGAACACCGCAAGCTTCAAGGCCAACGGTACCGGCCCGTTCCGGCTCAAGGAACGCCAGCCCTCGGTGCGCACCGTGATCGTGCGCAACTTCAACTACTGGGACAAGGTCGAGAGCAACGTCGACGAAGTCGTCTTCACGCCGATCGGCAACGATGCCACCCGCGTCGCCGCGCTGCTCTCCGGAGAAACCGACGTGATGGAGCCGGTGCCCTTGCAGGACATCGAGCGCATCAAGGCCAGCCCCAACCTGACCGTACTGCAGGGCCCTGAGCTGCGTACCATCTTCCTCGGCATGGACCAAAAGCGTGACGAGCTGCTGAGCAGCAGTGTCAAGGGCAAGAATCCGTTCAAGGACAAGCGGGTTCGCCAGGCTTTCTATCAGGCGCTCGACGAAGAGACGATCAAGGCGCGCGTGATGCGCGGCGCCGCCGCGCCAACCGCGCTGATGATCGGCCCGGGTGTGCGTGGCTTCCTGCCCGACATGAACAAGCGCCTGCCGTACGACGTGGACGCGGCGAAAAAGCTGCTCGCCGATGCCGGTTACCCGAACGGGTTCGAGGTCGGCATGAACTGCCCGAACGACCGCTACGTCAACGATGCGGCGATTTGCCAGGCGGTCGCGGCGAATCTTGCGCGCATCGGCGTCAAGGTGAATCTGCAGACCGAAACCAAGGTCAGCTACTTCCCGAAGATTCTGCGCCGCGATACCAGCTTCTACCTGCTGGGATGGACGCCGAGCACGGCCGATGCGCACGATGCGCTGTACAACCTGATGGCTTCACCTACCGACAAAGGCCAGGGTCAGTACAACCTCGGTGCCTACAGCAACCCGAAGCTCGACGACTTGACGACGCGAATCCAGACCGAGACGGACAAGGGCAAGCGCGACGAGATGATCCGCGAGGCCTTCAAGATCCATCAGGACGACGTCGGCCACATCCCGCTGCACCAGCAGGCGCTGGCGTGGGCGTACAACAAGAACGTCAGCCTGGTGCAGCTGCCAACCAACTACATGTATTTCAAATGGGTCACGATGAAGGCGAAGTGAACTCCGAACCATGAACGCCGTGAGCAGTACCCCCGAAGTCGTCATCCCGGCTGCACCTAGCGCTTGGGCGCGCTTTTTCGACGGCGATGTCTGGCATTCGTTCCGCAGCTCGCCGATGGCGATGCTGTCGGCCGGTGCCGCGCTCTTGTGCATTTTCTGCGCGCTGTTCGCGCCGCTGATCGCACCGCATAACCCGTTCGACCTCGCCACGCTTGAACTCAGCGATTCGATGCTACCGCCCGCCTGGATGCAGGGCGGCCACGCGAAGTACCTGCTCGGCACCGACGAGCAGGGCCGCGATGTGCTCTCGGCGGTGATGTTCGGCGCGCGCATCTCGATCCTGATCGGCGGCGCGTCGGTGATCGTGTCGACGCTGATCGGCGTGGGGCTGGGTCTGCTTGCCGGCTATGCGGGAGGCGCGGTCGACTCCTTCATCATGCGGGTCTGTGACGTGATGCTGTCGTTCCCGTCGATCCTGATAGCGCTGCTGATCGCCGGCGTCGGGCGCGCGCTGTTCCCGCAAGCACACGATTCGCTCGCGTTCGGGGTGCTGATCCTGGCGATCGCGTTGCCCGGTTGGGTGCAATACGCGCGCACCGTGCGAGGCTCGACCATGGTCGAGCGCAACAAGGAATACGTGCAGGCCGCGCGCGTCGTCGGTGTGCCACGCACGCGCATCATGCTGCGCCATGTGCTGCCCAACGTGCTCGGGCCGGTGCTGGTGCTCGCCACCATCCAGGTCGCGACCGCGATCCTGACCGAGGCGACGCTGTCCTTCCTCGGTGTTGGTGTGTCGCCGACCTCGCCGTCGCTGGGCACCTTCATCAACGAAGGCAACAAGCAGCTGTTCAGCGGCGCGTGGTGGCTGGTGATCTTCCCCGGCGCGATGCTGTTGCTGATCGCGCTGAGCGTGAACCTGTTCGGCGATTGGTTGCGCGACGCATTGAACCCACGCCTGCGCTGAGGGTCGAACCCGGCCCATTCTGACCATGGAGGTCGACATGTCTTGTGCCTTGTCCTCGATCAAACTCGCCGCGTTGGTGCCGCTGGCCGCGGCCCTCGGCGCCTGTGCCGGCTTGCCCCAGCCGTTTTCACAACTCGACGGCCACAGGTACTATCTGACGCCGATCGACACCTATGCAGTGCAGATCATCCGCGTCGACAGCCGCGATACGATCGATAGCCTGGTGTTCGTCGACCCCGGCCTGCGCAAGGTGACGGTTCAGGGCCCGCCCGATGGTGCGCGTCGCTTGGGCGAACAACGCGTCATCGATCTGAACGTCGCGCCCTGCACGCGCTACTACCTCGTTGCCGTGAAGCCGAACCGCCTGATGACCGATTTCACTGTCAAGGTCGACTACCAGGAATCCATCGGCGGCTGCAGCAGCGCCGTCGCTTCGAAATGAAGATCCGTCGATGACCCAGGCATGACCACACCGCTCCTCGAAGTCCGCAATTTGCGCGTCGAGTTCCCGACACGTCGCGGCAAGCTCGTCGCGCTCGACGATGTGTCGTTCGACATCGCGCCCGGCGAGATCCTCGGGGTGGTCGGCGAATCGGGCGCGGGCAAGTCGCTCACTGGTGCCGCCATCATCGGGCTGCTCGACCCGCCAGGCCGCGTGGCCTCGGGCGAGATTCGCTTCGATGGCCGGCGCATCGACAATCTGCCCTACGAGGAGATGCGAAAGGTGCGTGGTCGTCACATCGGCGCGATCTTCCAGGACCCGCTGACCTCGCTGAACCCGCTCTACACGATCGGTCGCCAGCTGACCGAGACGATCCAGGCGCACTTGCCGGTCAGCAACGAGGAGGCGCGCCAGCGCGCGGTCAAGTTGCTGCAGGAGACCGGCATTCCGGCCGCCGAGGCGCGCGTCGATCAGTACCCGCATCAGTTCTCCGGCGGCATGCGCCAGCGCGTCGTGATCGCGCTCGCGCTCGCGGCCGAACCGCGGCTGATCGTCGCCGACGAGCCGACGACCGCGCTCGATGTGTCGATCCAGGCGCAGATCATTTCGCTGCTCAAGCGGCTGTGCAAGGACCACGGCGCGGCGGTGATGCTGATCACGCACGACATGGGCGTGATCGCCGAGGCCTGCGACCGTGTCGCCGTTATGTACGCCGGGCGCGTCGCCGAGATCGGGCCGGTGCGCGACGTGATCCACGCGCCGGCGCATCCCTACACGGTGGGCCTGATGGGCTCGATCCCAGCCATGGATGAAGACCGCGAGCGGCTCTTGCAGATTGATGGCGCGATGCCACGTCTCACTGCGATTCCGTCAGGTTGCGCGTTCAACCCGCGTTGCGAAAAGTCCTTCGAGCGCTGCCGCACCGAGCGGCCCGATCTGCTCACAGCAGGTGCC
>JANYBE010000109.1 GCA_025360945.1 Rhizobacter sp.
ACGCGCTGACGCGCATGAAGCCGACCGCGCTGCTCGTCAACACCTCTCGCGCCGAGTTGATCGAGGAAGGCGCGCTGGTCTCGGCACTCAACCGCGGCAGACCCGGCATGGCGGCCGTCGACGTGTTCGAGAGCGAACCAATCCTGCAAGGCCACCCGCTGCTGCGCCTCGAGAACGCGGTGTGCACGCCGCACATCGGCTATGTCGAGCAGGACAGCTACGAGCTCTACTTCAGAGCCGCGTTCGAGAACGTCGTCAACTTCATTAACGGTCAACCGACGAATATCCTGAACCCGGACGCGCTGAAGGTGCTTCGTTGACGCAAGGGCTGGGCTCCGTCCGCTGGGCGCTGATGATCGGCAACTTCGTGATCGGCTGCGGCGTGATGTCGGTGGCCGGCACGCTCAACGACATCTCGCGCGGCCTGCACGTTTCGGTCGCGCTTGCCGGCCAGTTGATCACGATCGCCGCGGCGACGATGGCCTTCGGCGCACCGCTTCTCGCCGGTTGGGTCGCGGGCTTCGACCGCCGCCGCCTGCTCGCACTGTCGCTGCTGTGGTACGCCGCCGGCCACGCGTTGAGCGCGCTGATGCCGAGCTACGCCGCACTTTGGCCAGTGCGCGCGATCACGATGCTCGCCGCGGCCGTGTTCACCCCGCAGGCCGCGGCGGCGATCGGCTTCATGGCGGAGCCACAGGAGCGCTGGCGGGCGATGACATTCATCTTTCTCGGCTGGTCGCTGGCCTCGGTGCTGGGTCTGCCGATTTCGGCCTGGCTGGGCGAGACCTTTGGCTGGGGCGTGGCCTTCGATGCGATTGCGGCGCTCGCGCTGATCGCCGCGGTCTGGATCTACGCGGTGATGCCGGACGGCGTCACCCCGCCCGCTCTGTCACTGCGCGCCTGGAAGGACGTGCTGACCCATCCGGTGCTCATGGCGATGGTGATGGTCACCGCGCTCTTCGGTGCCGGCCAGTTCACGCTGTTCTCGTATTTAACGCCGTACTACAAGCTGCGCCTGGGCGCGAGCGCCGAGCAGATCACGCTGCTGCTGATGTGGTTCGGCAGCTTCGGGCTGATCGGCAATCTAGTCCTGACACGCGTCATCGATCGAGTCGGGTCGAATGTGGCCGTCACCGTCGCGATGGCGCTGATCGCTGGCTCGCTCGCGTTGTGGCCGTTGGGCGCCGGCCCGATCAGCATGGCACTCGTGCTGGTGCCATGGGGGCTCGGCTGCTTCTCGTCGAACTCTGCGCAGCAAGCCCGCCTCGGACAGGTGGCGCCCGCGCTCGCGCCAGCCTTGATGGCGCTGAACACCTCGGCGATCTACCTCGGCCAAGCCGCGGGTGCGGCCAGCGGCGGCTGGCTCATCGTCCGCACCGGCTACGACGGGTTGAACTGGGCCGGGCTGGTGTGGATGGCGGCGGCCATCGCCCTGAGCCTGTGGGCCGGCCGGCGCAAGGTGATACTCGCATGACAGCAGACGCCACGCCATCGCTCGCAGCACTCGCTGCGCCGGACTCCACGCGCGAGTTGTTCATAGCGTTCACGAGCCTGTCGCTGCAGGGCTTCGGCGGCGTGCTTCCTGTGGCGCAGCGCGTCCTCGTCGAGCGCCGGCGCTGGCTCACGAAGGAACAGTTCGTGGAGATGCTGTCGGTGAGCCAGGTGCTACCGGGGCCGAACATCGTCAACCTCGCGCTGATGTTCGGCGACCGTTGCTTCGGCCTGCGCGGCGCATTCGCAGCGGTGGCCGGCATGCTGCTGGTGCCGATGATCATCGTGCTCGCGCTCACCGCGCTGTACGGCCACTTCGCGCACTACCCGGTCGTCACCGGTGCGTTGCGAGGGATGGGCGCGGTAGCTGCCGGGCTCGTGATCGCGACCGGCCTGAAGCTGCTGAGCACGCTGAAGCGCAATGCCATGGGGCTGCCGGTTTGCCTTGGTTTCGGCGCCATCACGGTGCTGGCAACTGCTTGGCTGAGCATGCCGCTGGTGTGGGTGATCTTCGGCCTGGGCGCGGTCGCGATCGCGGTCGCGTGGAGTCGCTTGCGCCCATGAACGCGAACACCAACTCGTCCGACCTGCTCGGCCTGTTCGGCCACTTCCTGCTGCTCAGCCTGCTCGCGGTTGGCGGTGCGATCACGACCGTGCCCGACATGCACCGCTACATCGTCACCGAGCATCACTGGCTCAGCGACGCCCAGTTCACCGCGTCGATCGCGATCGCGCAGGCCGCGCCCGGGCCGAACGTGCTGTTTGTCGCCGTGCTCGGCTGGAACGTCGCCGGCCCGCTCGGCGCGCTGGCGACGATGGCCGGCAGCCTGCTGCCTTCGACCGCGCTGTCGTTGTGGGCAACACGCTGGGGTACGCAGCGGCGCGAGACGCGCGGCGTGCGCGCCTTCACGGCCGGCCTGATGCCGCTGACACTTGGCCTGCTGCTCTCGACCGGCTGGGTGCTTGCCGAACCCTATCTGCTAAGCGACGCGCACCGCTGGGGCGCGCTCGCACTGATCGCGCTGAGCGTGGCAGTGATGATGCGGACGAGGCTTAGTCCGATCTGGCTAGTGCTGGTTGGCATGACAGCCGGCGCGCTGGGCTGGGTCTAGCCCAATCTAGCCCGATCTAGCCAAAATCTAGCCCGATGTTAATTAAGCCAGCGCCCGATCAACGAGCCGCGGCAAGGACGCGAGTTCGTCCGCAACCGCCGCTGGCAGATCGAGCCAGTCGCTCGCTGCGACCAGCACGTCCGCACCGCCGGCGCGACCTTCGCGCACCATAAGGCTGAGCGGCATCGCAGGGGATGAATCGGCGTCTTGCATCACGACCGGCGTGCCGCCGACTGATGAGGCCAGCACCAGCACCGGGCGCTCGCCGCGAAGCAGAGCGAGCACCGGCAAGCCCTGATGCCGCGCACTCGCCTCGAGGCGCAGCACAGTCTCGTTGACGCCGAAATGGCTGTGACGCAGCAAACGCATCAGGTGATTGCGCTCGGTCAGCGACAGGTCGCGGAATGGCAGCACGGCGGCCATCACGACGGCAACGCTGCCCGTCATCCATAGGCGAAACGGGCGACGGATCTCGAACGGGGTTTGCAGCTGCTTCTTCATCCAACCACGTTAAGCGGCCGGTGTGTCAGCCGCAAGACATTACGCGTCAAGTTTGGTGAACGTTCGTAGCGAGCTGTTTACTTGGTGCCGAAGATCTTGTCGCCGGCGTCGCCCAGCCCGGGGATGATGTAGCCGACCTCGTTCAGGTGGCTGTCGATCGCCGCCGTCCAGCAGCGCACGTCCGGATGTGCCTGCGTCAGCGCCTTGACGCCCTCGGGTGCGGCGACCAGCACGAGCGCGCGGATGTCCTTGCAGCCACGTGCCTTCAGCAGGCTCACGGTGGCGATCATCGAACCTGCGGTGGCAAGCATCGGGTCGATAATGATCGCGGTGCGCTCGTCGAGCTTGCCGACAAACTTCTCGAAGTAGTTCTCGGGTTGCAAGGTCTCATGGTTGCGGCTTAGGCCGACGACGCTGACCTTGGCACTCGGAATCATGTCGAGCACGCCGTCGAGCATGCCCAGCCCGGCGCGCAGAATCGGTACGACGGTGACCTTCTTGCCGCTGATCTGCTCGACCTCGGTCGGGCCGCTCCAGCAATCGACCATCGTCTTCTCGAGCGGGAAGTCGGCCGTGGCCTCGTACGCGAGCAGGCGGGCAAGCTCGTTGGTGAGCTCGCGAAACTTCTTGGTCGAGATGTCGTTCTCGCGCAGCAGCCCGACCTTGTGCTTGACGAGCGGGTGTTTGACGTCGATGACGGGCATGGGATGCTCTTAAAGTGCGGCACCTGAGTGTAGCGACCGAGGCCGCGCGCACTGGGCACGGCGCGACCAATCAGCCCCAGTGCGGGCGCCCGAATCGCTCGAGCCAGACCCGTGCAGCCACGCGCAGACCGACGACGACGGCATGCTGGCGCTGTGGCTCGACTACGGGCGCAAGCGGCAGATCTTCGAGTCGCATCAGACGGAACGGTTGGCAGCGATCGAGCGCGGCATGCGCTGGCGCAGCGCCTCATACAGGCAGATGCCCGACGCCACCGACACGTTCAGGCTTTCGACCGCGCCCTTCATCGGCAGGCGCACGAGTTCGTCGCAGGTCTTGCCGGTGAGCTGACGCATGCCGCTGCCTTCCGCGCCGAGCACCAGCGCGACCGGGCCGGTGAGGTCGAGCTCGTAG
>JANYBE010000112.1 GCA_025360945.1 Rhizobacter sp.
TCCAGGTTATCGAGCCCGCGCTCGACGCGGGCCACACGGTGTTGTGCGATCGCTTCACCGATGCGACCTTTGCATACCAGGGCGGTGGCCGCGGTGCGCCGGTTGCGGTGCTCGAGCAGCTCGAGCACTTCGTGCAGGGCGAGCTGCAACCCGAGCTCACGATCTGGTTTGACCTGCCCGCCGAATTGGCCGCGCAACGCCGTGCGCGAGCGCGCGCCGCCGACCGTTTCGAGCAACAGGATCTGGCGTTCTTCGAGCGCGTGCGCGAGGCCTATGCGGCACGCGCGGCCGCAATGCCCCGGCGGTTTGCGCGCGTTGACGCCGCGCTGAACCGCGACGCCGTGTGGCAGCAGATCGACGCGGTGTTGAAGGCCCGCGCATGGTAGGCCCGGACGGCACGCTCCCGCTGCCCTGGCTCGCCACCGTGCTGCGCCAAACACTGCGCTCGCAGCGCGCGCATGCGCTGCTTTTGCACGGACCGCAGGGCGTGGGTCAGTTCGAGCTTGCGGTGACGCTGGCACAGGCGTGGTTGTGCGAGACCACACAGGGCGCGTCACGGCCGTGCGGCCACTGTGCCAGCTGCAAGCTCGTGCAAGCCAGGTCGCATCCCGATCTGCTGTTGCTGATCCCCGAGGTCTTGCAGTCTGAACTCGGTTGGGGCGCTGCCGACGGCGACGAGGCGGCAACCGAGCGCGCGAGCAAGGCCAAGCCGAGTCAGGAGATCAAGGTCGAGGCGGTGCGGCGTGCGGTGAACTTCGCGCAAGTCACCTCGGCACGCGGCCGCGGCAAGGTCGTCGTGCTGCACCCTGCCGAGCGCATGAACGGCATCTCGGCCAACACCTTGCTAAAGACGCTCGAGGAGCCCGTCGGCGACACACGCTTCGTGCTCAGCTGTGCGGCGCCGGACGCGCTGCTGCCGACGATCCGCAGCCGCTGCCAGGGCATCGTGCTGAGCCTGCCGCCGACGGCCGAGGCCAGCGCATGGCTGAGCGAGCAGGGCGTCGCCGATGCCGACGTGATGCTCGCCGCCGCCGGCGGTCAGCCGCAAGAGGCATTGGCGTGGTCGCGGCAGGGTATCGATGCTGCGCTGTGGGCGCGGCTGCCAGAGCTCGTCGCGAAGGGCGTGCCGCAGCCCCTCGCGGCATGGCCGCTGCCGCGTACGCTAGATGTTTTGCAAAAACTGTGTCACGACAGCGCCTGTGTCGCCGGCGGCGCGGCGCCACGCTATTTCCCGATGGCGAGCATCGCACCGGGCGCCGATCTGATGGCGTTGAACGCCTGGATGGTCGAGCTGCAACGCATCGCGCGTCACGCAGAGCACCCCTGGAACGCGGGCCTGGTCACCGAGTCACTGGTGCAGCAAGGCCAGCGGGCGCTCGCGGGGGTGGCGAAGCGCGGTGCGGCGAAGCGGCCCGTTTCGGTACACTCACGCGCATGAGTGAACCCACGACGCGAAGCGGTTCTCTGGCACCCGCACCGAGCGCGGCACGGCCGAGCGTCATCCAGCTCGTGTTCCGCGAGAAGGGCGCGCTGTACGCCGCCTACATGCCGGTATTCGCCGACGGCGGTCTCTTCGTGCCGACCACGCGCGAATACAAGCTCGGCGAAGACATCTACCTGCTGCTCTCGTTGCCCGACGACCCACAGCGCTATCCAGTCGCCGGCAAGGTCGGCTGGCTGACGCCGGCGAACGCGTCGGGTGGTCGCACCCAGGGTGTCGGGGTACGCTTCCCGAACGACGAGAAGACGCGCGGCCTCAAACTCAAGATCGAGGAAGTGCTGGGCACCTCGATCTCGTCGGCCAAACCGACCCAGACGATTTGAAGCCCTCGCGCCGCGATGGCGCGGATCCCCCCGCATGTACGTCGATTCCCATTGCCATCTGAGTTTTCCGGAGCTGCGCGAGCGTCTGTCGGAGATCCGCGCCGCAATGGCCGCCGCACAGGTCGACCGAGCGCTGTGCATCTGCACCACGCTCGAAGAGTTCGACGATGTGCACGCACTTGCCACCGGCTTCGACAACTTCTGGTGCAGTGCCGGCGTTCACCCTGACAACGAAGGAGTGCGAGAGCCCAGCCTTGCCGATCTGATGGCGCTGGCAGCGCGGCCACGGGTGGTGGCGATCGGCGAGACCGGGCTCGACTACTACCGGCTGAACGGCCGAAGCGTCGCCGACATGGAATGGCAGCGCGAGCGTTTTCGCGTTCACATCCGTGCCGCGCTCGCAACCACGCTGCCGCTGGTCGTGCACACGCGCAGCGCGTCCAATGACACAGTGGCGATCTTGCGCGAACAGGGCGCCGGGGCAGGCGTGTTTCACTGCTTCACTGAAACCGAAGCGGTCGCACGCGCGGCACTCGACCTCGGCTTCTACATCTCGTTTTCCGGCATCCTGACCTTCAAGACCGCGCAGGCGCTGCGCGATGTGGCGAGCTTCGTGCCGCTGGATCGCTGTCTGATCGAGACAGACAGCCCGTATCTCGCACCCATGCCCTACCGTGGCAAGACCAATAGCCCGGCCTACGTGCCCTTTGTCGCGCAGCAGATCGCTGTCCTGAAAGGCCTCCCGGTCGAGGACGTCGCGCGGGCGACCAGCGCGAACTTCGAGCGGCTGTTCAAGCTGCCATCGTTCGCTTTAGTAGGGTCTTGAAATGCTGATAAATTACTTTAGAAAAATTGTCTATGTAATTGTCACGGTTACATGTTTTTCCGTTTACGCTGGCTCATTCGAGGACTTCTTCATCGCCGTTCGAAACGACAATGACGGCGTCGTGAACGAGCTTCTGGCCCGCGGCTTCGACCCCGGCGCCCGCGATGAAAAAGGCCAGCCTGGCCTCACGATCGCGATGCAGGAGCGCTCGCTGAAGGTGGCGCGCGCGCTACTCGCGCGGTCGGTCGATGTGAACGCGCTGAACCCGGCAGGCGAGTCAGCGCTGATGATTGCCGCGCTGAGAGGCAATCTTGGCGGCGTGCAACTGCTGCTGGACCACGGTGCTAAGGTCAACCAGGCCGGCTGGTCGCCTCTGCACTACGCAGCCTCTGGCCCCAGCGTCCAGATCGTGCAGTTGCTGTTGGACCACGGCGCCGAGATCGACGCAGCCTCGCCAAATGGCAGCACGCCGCTGATGATGGTTGCACAGTACGGCAGCGAGGACAGCGTCAAGCTGCTGCTGGAGCGCGGGGCCGATCCGAAGCGCCGCAACCAGCTCGGTTTGGACGTGATCGATTTCGCACGCAAGGCGGGCCGCGACGGGCTCGTCAAGCGGCTGGAGCAAAGGCCGCGCTGACGCGCGTGTAAGAGTCAGGCTGACACGCGGAATGGGGCTGCGCCCACTGGGGGACGCGCGGACGCAGGGCTAGAGTGCATTCACCGCACATCTCCACGTCAACTCCGGAAGGTTCGCCATGACGACAGTCCAAGCCGCTTCGAATCCGTTCGCACTGATGATGGATCCCGAGTCTGTGCTCGCCGCGATGGCCAAGTCCGAGCGCCTCGCGCGCTTGCACAGCAGGATCTGGCGGCCGCTCGACAAGCCGATGGTGGCTCGTGCGCCAGCCGAGGCGACCGAGTTCGACAGATTGGTCGATGGCGTGATCGAGCCCGACGAGCCTGAGCGCGACGGCGTACCGGCATCTCGCTGAGGTGTCGCGGTTCGGGCATGCGGCTTGCGAGCGGTCCCGTACAGTCGCAGCACACAGCTGCGAACAGAGGAGGTGAGTGGTGGCCAAAATTCCTCCCGGGGTTGGTCCGCGACATCCGCAGGTCGTGGTTCTTGTGGGCGCCACCGGCGACCTGGCCAGACGCAAGCTGTTGCCGGGCCTGTTTCACCTGTCCAGCGTCGGCTTCATCCCGGGATGCCGGATCATCGGGGTCTCGCTTGACGACATCGACCTCGAGGCGTTCCGGCAGATCGCGCGCAGTGCGCTTGACGAGTTCTCAACCCGCAAGGTGACCGATGCCGACTGGAGCGCCTTTGCCTCAAGTCTCGACTACGTGTCGCTGGCTGCGGGGGCGCCGGCGCTGAAGGCTGCGGTCGAGAAGGCCGAACAGACCTTTGGCGGCGAGAGCCGCCGACTCCACTACCTGAGCGTGCCCCCAAGCGCGGCCTTGCCGGCGGTGCGTATGCTCGGCGAGGCCGGGCTCGTCGAACGCTCGCGCATCGTAATGGAAAAGCCCTTCGGCACCGACCTTGCCAGTGCCGTGACCTTGAACGCCAGGCTGCACGAGGTGTTCGAGGAGGAGCAGATCTTCCGCATCGACCACTTCCTGGGCAAGGAGCCGGCGCAGAACATCCTTGCGTTTCGCTTCGCCAACGGCTTGTTCGAGCCGATCTGGAATCGCAACTTCATCGACCATGTGCAGATCGATGTGCC
Organism: Rhizobacter sp.; assembly: GCA_025360945.1. Classification (GTDB taxonomy): domain Bacteria; phylum Pseudomonadota; class Gammaproteobacteria; order Burkholderiales; family Burkholderiaceae_C; genus LMDS01. The sequence continues at coordinate 4,375 of JANYBE010000112.1, forward strand.
CGAGACGCTGGGCCTGGGCAAACGCGTCGGATTCTACGAGCAGACCGGCGCGTTCCGCGACATGGTCGTGACCCACCTATTCCAAATCCTCGGTTTCATGGCGATGGAGCCCCCGACCGCGCTGGAGCCAGCGTCCATCAGCGAGGAAAAGAACAAGGTCTTTCGCAGCATGCTGCCGATCGAACCGAGCGACGTCGTGCGTGGGCAATACACAGGTTACCGAACCGAGGAAGGCGTCGCCCCGGAGTCGGAGACCG
>JANYBE010000156.1 GCA_025360945.1 Rhizobacter sp.
CGTGCAACCGTCCGACCTGATGGTTAGTCTGGTCAGCGCGATGGGCGCGTCGCCAACGCCAATGCCGTTCGCCGAGGTCTACACCGGCCTCAAAACCGGGCTGCTCGATGCCGCCGAGAACAATTACCCGTCGTACGAGGAAGCCAAGCACTTCGAGTCGGCGCCGGTCTTCTCCGAGACCATGCACGTGATGACGCCCGAGGTGCTCGTGTTCTCGAAGAAGATCTGGGACACGTTGACGAAGGAAGAGCAGTCCGCGATCCGCATCGCCGCGACGGCCTCTGTGCCGTACTACGTGAAACTATGGGAGCCGAGGGAGGTCGCCGCCAAGGCCGCCGTCATCAAGGGTGGCGCGAAGGTAGTCCCGGCGGCCGAGATCGACCGCGCGAGTTTCGTGGCAGCAGAGAAGCCGGTGTGGGACAAGTTCGCAACCACGCCCGAGCTGAAGGCGCTGGTCACCGACATCACGAACGCGAAGTGACCTCGGTGGCGGACGCCAGGAGCGCTGCATGAACTGGCTTACCCCCATCAACTCACGGCTGTCGCGCTGGGCGATGTACTTCGCCTGCGCCTGCCTCGTCGGACTGCTCTCCGTGGTCGTCTATGGCGTCGTGCTGCGCTATGTCTTCAACAACGCGCCGCCGTACGTCGAGCAGGTCGCCTTACTGCTGGTGATCTCGGTGGCGATGTTCGGCGCTGCCGCGGGCGTGCGCGATGCCGGCCACATCGGACTCGATTCGCTGGTCGCGATGCTCTCGGTGCGCGTGCAGTTCTGGTGCAGCATCGTCGTCTACGTGCTGAGCATCGTGTTCGGTGTGGCGCTGCTGGCCGGTAGCACCGAGATGGCGATCTCGACGTACGCCAGCACGATCCCGACTCTCGGACTGTCGGAGGCGTTCCGCTACCTGCCGGTCCTGTTGGGCGGCATCCTGATCGCGGTGTTCTCGATCGAGCACCTGATCGCCCGATTTGCCCGCACCGAGGTCGTTCGCTCATGGCACTGACTGTTCTCTGCGTCGGCTTCGTCATCCTGTTGATCCTCGGCGTGCCAGTCGCGTTCGCGATCGGCCTGGCCTGCCTGGCGACCTTCGCGGTCGAAGGCCTGCCGTTTGAGACCGCGATCCAGATGATGGTCTCGGGCATGAACGTGTTCTCGTTTCTCGCGATCCCGTTCTTCATCTTCTCCGGCGAACTGATGCTGCACGGCGGGATCGCCGACAAGATCGTCGACTTCGCACGCAGCCTGGTCGGCCACTGGAAGGGTGGGCTCGGTCTGGCCAACGTGATGGCCTCGACGCTGTTCGGCGGTGTCTCCGGCTCGCCGGTGGCCGACACCTCCGCGATGGGCGGCGTGATGATCCCGATCATGAAGCGCGAGGGCTACAGCGCGGCCTACGCAGTCAACGTGACGACGCACGCGTCGCTATCCGGCGCGCTGATGCCGACCTCGCACAATATGATCATCTACGCGTTCGCGGCGCAGGCCGCGACCGGCATCATCGGCGACCACGTGATCAAGGGCGTGTCGATCGGCGATCTGATGTTTGCAGGGCTGATCCCGGTGTTCTGGATCATGGTGTGCATGCTGGTCGCAGCGTACTGGCAGGCCGCAAAGTACGGCTACCCGAAGAGCGTCGACGGCAAGTCGATGGTGCAGCGCTTTCCCGGCTGGAACGCGGTGCTGCGCTCGTTCATCGCGTCGATGCCGGGGCTCGGCGTGATCGTGATCATTCTGTTCTGCGTGATGAAGGGCGTGACCACCGCGACCGAGGCCGCGGCAATTGCCGTCACCTACTCGCTGATCCTCACCGTCGTGTTCTACCGCACGATGACGCGCACCAACCTGATGAAGTCGCTCGCGCGCGCCTCGAAGACGACCGGCGTGATCCTGCTGCTGATCGGCGTGTCGAACATGCTGCGCTACCAGATGGCGTACCTCGAGATCCCCGACGCGATTGAGGCCGCGCTGCTGACCGCGACGTCGACGCCGTGGATCATGCTGCTGTACATCAACATCATCCAGATCATCCTCGGCATCTTCCTGGACATGGCGGCGCACATCCTGATCACGACGCCGTTGTTCCTTCCGCTGGCCATCCAGATGGGCGTCGGCCCGGTGCAGTTCGGCATGATGCTGCTGCTGAACTGCGCGCTCGGCCTGGTGCATCCGCCGGTCGGCACGGTGCAGTTCGTCGGTTGCGCGATCGGCAACATCTCGATCGGCGAGGCCACCAAGACCGCGTGGCCGTACTACCTCGCGATCTTCATCGCGATCACGCTCGTGACCTACGTGCCTGCCTTCTCGACCTGGCTTCCGACGCTGATCACGGGCCACCCCGTGCTTTGATCGGAGTTGCCATGCGCTTTCGCTTCATCTTGTGGATACTTGCCCTAATGAGCACGTCGATCGCAGCGCGCGCCACCACCATCGTCTACGTTGCCAACGCCGACAGCCAGGAGATCTCGGTGCTGTCGCTGTCCCGGGACAGCGGCGCGCTGACGCCGGTCGAGACCGTGGCCGTCGGCGGCATCGTGATGCCGATGGCCGTGAGCGCCGACAAGCGCGCGCTCTACGCGACAATGCGCTCGCAGCCTTTTCGCGTGGCCAGTTTCGCGATCGACGCTGCGAGTGGTCGGCTGAAGAAGCTCGGCGAGTCGGCGCTGGCCGACAGCATGGCCAACATTGACGTCGACCGAAGCGGGCGCTGGCTGTTCGCCGCGTCCTACGGTGGCCACAAGATCACTGTCAACGCGATCGACAAGGACGGCCTGGTCGGCGCGGTCCATCAACTGATCCCGACCAAGCCCAACGCGCACGCGATCCACGTCGACTTCGCCAACCGCTTCGTGTTCGCCACCAGCCTGGGCGGCGACAACATCTCGTCCTGGCGTTTCGACGCGGGCACCGGCATGCTCAGCCCGAACGAGCCCGCGCTCATTCCGACCGCGTCGAAGTCGGGCCCGCGTCACTTTGTGTGGGATGCCGCGCAGCGCCGGCTCTACCTGCTGTGTGAGCTGGACGCCGCGCTATACGTGTTCGACTATGACGCGGCGCACGGCAGCCTGCGCGAAGTGCAGCGCACGACCGCGTTGCCGCCCGGTTTTGCCGGCAAGCCTTGGGCCGCCGACCTCCACCTGGCGCCCGACGGTCGCCATCTCTACGCCTCGGAGCGGACCTCGAGCACCCTCACCACATATGCGGTCGACGCCGCCAGCGGCCAGCTGAAAACGCTGTCGCAGGTGCTGACCGAAAAGACGCCGCGCGGGTTCGCGATCGATTCTGCCGGTCGCTACCTCATCGCCTCCGGGCAGGAGTCGCACGCGATCGCCGTCTACGCGATCGACCCGGCCAGCGGCACGTTGTCTTTGGTGCAACGCTATCCCGTAGGCAAGAACCCGAACTGGGTCGAGATCGTCGACCTGCCCTGACGGTTGATCCGTGCTCCGACGCTCCCAATCTGGCGCCAAACCGGACGCGCGCGACTGGATCACCCCCGAGCATCTGAACGTCGCGGCGCGGTTGCTCGGCGCGCCACTGGCCCGGCCGCGGCAACGGCTGTTGGCGATCTCAGTCGATCTGCTGGTCGTCGCGTTGCTGTCGGGCTTGGGCAATCTGTGGCTGCTGGCCGGCATCGCACTGCCAGCGCTCATGTACCTGCGTGAGCGTGACCGGCCGCTCGTTGCGCGCCGCCGCCGCATCGGCTGGGTGCTCACCGCGGCGCTGCTCGCCATCGGCGTACAGCAGGCCTGGAGCGCGCTCGACGCCCGGTCGCTGGCGTCGCGCCTGCACTTCCACCACACGCCCGCCGCCGACGAAGTGCAAGAACTTGCCGAGGTCGCGGGCCTCGTCGCTTCTGCGCCCGGGCTGAGCGCCCAGCAGAACGCTGCCGCGCGCATCGCGGTGCTCGAAGCCCAGCTCGCGCTGGCGCGGCAACCCAAGGCCTTCGATCTG
>JANYBE010000212.1 GCA_025360945.1 Rhizobacter sp.
TGAAGCACTGCGACGTGGCCAACCTGACGTCGACGCCCGCTCCTACGCCCACGCCCACGCCTACGCCTACGCCTACGCCCACGCCCACGCCCACGCCCACGCCTACGCCTACGCCTGCACCTACAGGCCCCGGCACCGCGACCCTCGGGTGGATGCTGCCGGACACGATTGCCAACGGCGCACCGGTTGGGGCACTATCGGGTTTCCGCATCTACTATGGCAAGACATCGGGCGTCTACACCGGCAGCATTCTCGTCTCCGGTGGCGGCGCGACCAGCGGTACCGTGACGGGACTTGGCGCCGGCACCTGGTACTTCACCGTCTCTGCCGTCGATCCGGCGGGCAACGAAAGCACTTTCGGCTACGAACTGAGCAAAACGCTATGAAAAACTACCTCTTCCCCCTCGCGCTGCTGGCTTTCGGCGGTGCTGCCCATGCCACCAGCTACTACGTGTCGGACTGCGGGTCCGGCGCCTCGGCGCAATGCGTCGCCGGCAACGACTCCAGTGCGGGCACCAGTCCGGCGGCGCCCTGGAAGTCCTGCGACAAGGTCACTGCGCAGTTCCCTGGCCTGGCAGTGGGCGACCAGGTGTTGTTCGCCCGGGGTTCCGCACAGAATGCCTGCAAGCTTTCCTACCTGTCGAACCTGAAAAGCACGGCCGCGAATCCGATCGTGATCGGTGCCTACACACCGACCTGGGCAAGCAGCACAACGGCCGTGCCGATCCTGAACGGAACCACTTCGACCTACACGCTCGGCCTCTTGAACAGCGGTAACTCGACGCACGACGAGGGATACGTCATTCAGGACCTGCACTTCGTCGGGCCAGGCGTCTCGGCGCAGATGCCCGCGTTGATGATGTCCAACGACGTCAAGTACGTGACCATTCAGCGGGTAGAAATCGAGCAGTCCTCGTTGGGTATCCAGTGCAATGGCGGCACCAACAATCCGCTGAGCGCGGGATCGAACGGGTTGACGGAACACATCGTGATCCGCAACTCGAACATCCACCACAACCGGGGCATCGGGATCCTCAGTGGATGCAACGACATCCTGATCGAGAACAACACACTCGACAACAACGGCATCGGCATGCTCGATCACCACATCTATATTGGTGGGGCCGAAATATCGGGTGTTCTGCAGACTGTGACGCAAGTCGTGATCCGCAGCAACAGACTGACGAACAACTCGCCGTACGCAAGTGCCTCTGCTGCGTCACCGACCCCTGGCGGCTGCGGCGCCGTGGCAATCGTCGCTCACGGTCTGCATGACGGGTTGATCATCGAAGGCAACACAGTCATCGAGCCGACGCCACCTGCGAACGCATCTTGCTGGGGAATTTCAGCCGATTCCGGCGGTTACGGCAACAAGGAAGGCTTCACCAACGTCGCGATCCGTGGCAACACGGTCATCAATTTCGGAGTGGGTATCGGCCTGGATCTGTGCGACACCTGCGTCATCGAAAACAACTACATCTACTCCGAAGCCCCCGCGCCGTCGGGCGTGATTGCGCCGTCGAAGTATTTTGAAACGCCTCTCGCCGGCGATACGTTGATCAACAAGTTGACGGTCCGCAACAACTCGGTGTACCTGAAGAACCCGACCTTCGGCAGCGTGGGCATTCGTGTGAGCCGAGACGGTACGGGCCACAACGTGGCCTCGAACCTGGTCTATTTCGGCACCGGTTCCACCTCCGCGACGTCGTGCTTCTACACATCTGGCCTCGCAGCCGGCGCGTTCGCAGCGTTCGACTACAACCTGTGCTATTTCGCGGGGACGACAGGCACCTGGGATACGGCGCGCGGTTCGCTGACGGCGCAACGTGCAGTCGGCTTCGATGTGCATTCGCAATCGACGAACCCGAATGTCACTCCGTCGACAGCGCCCTATGCGCTGACGACGGCCTCGACCTCGCCGGCGGTCAAGGCCGGGCACCCGAGCCTGAGTTCCAGGTTCGCCATCGGCGGCCTGCAGCGTAGCGTCACTCCGGACATCGGCGCCTACCAGTTTGGCGCGTCGGTGGTGGTGCCGAGTGCACCGACCGGCGTAGGCATCCAGTAAGCACGCTTGCGCCTCACGAAGGCCCGAAGATGGCGCTGACAGCGCCATCTTCGGGCCTTCATCCTTGGCGGCGACCCATGCCAGCACGCGTTGCACGGCCAAGGTAGCCAGGCTTGCCACCGGCCGGTGTCGTGCCGGCCGTTTGCCGCGCCGGGACCATTCG
>JANYBE010000214.1 GCA_025360945.1 Rhizobacter sp.
CCGGAAGAACTCTCGCATTTACCTGCCCACGGAAGAACTCTTTTCCCGTGGAAGAACTCTTTTGCCCGGCAGCATCGCTATTGCTTGGCCGGGGTGGTCGAACAGTTGGGGGATGGCGCATCTGGTGAGTACTCTCGGACACAAGACAAGCAACTGGCGGCCGGGAATGGCCGTTGGCAGTCTTAGCTTGGAGCCGTTGGCAGGCATGGCCAGGCATGTTGGCAACCCGAGCCTGTTTCGACACGAACAGCGATTACAAACGTGCAATGTTAAAGTAGTTAACATAATATACATTGTCGTCAAAACTTACCCCTTGCTCCATGCAGGTTGGGCAAAGCCGCTTGCCATAAAGAGCGCGACGCTGAGCCCGCGGAACGCTGAAAAGGTCGTCGTCAGCTTTCCCGCTGCACGCAGCAGCGTTTGGCCGAGTTTCTTTATGGGCGTGCGCGGCTAAAAGTGCCTGAGCGCCTGCACGCTCGAACGGTACGCGGGTCATCGTCAGCATGAGCGCGTAGAACTGCCGCATGCGAAACAGGTTCTGTCGGGCGAAGCCGCGCAGGCCCCGCTGGGTGACCGTCGTCGTGGCCAGCGACGCGTGCCCCATGTTCAGCTGCGCGATCTCGATCGGCATGCCGGCGGCAATGGCGTGGCTGGCGCGCGAATGCCGCATCCAGTGCGTGCTCCCCTTCGCGAATCGCCCTGCCCCTTTCAGATCCCCCTGCCCCGCGCGATGGCATTGATGCACTGGCGCGGCTGCTTGATCGCCGGCTTCCTGCTGCGGCCGCCTCTACATCCGCCCACAGGGATCGTGCACTGGCTCTCGACGTTCAGCGTCGTCGATCAAGTCGACAACGGGCAACTGCTGCTGGGGCAATTCGTACTCGAGGAGGCGCGCATCTTCGAGCACGCCTTGGCGATCGTACGCAGCGAACGAAGAGCGCTCGCTCGCCGCCGGTGGTCTTGCTTTTGCCGGAGCTGTTGGCAGTGCCGGGCGCGCCATTGGCGTCAATGCCAGAGAAACGCAGTCGCCAAAAGCGACAGAGTTGATGAGTTCGCTCCCGGCGTTCTCCGAACCGTAACGTCGGCTTGTCCTACCCGCGCTGCACTGTCTTTTGAGGAAACATAGGTGCCCACTACGCGAAAGTAGCATGTCATGACCGATCCACGCAACAAAGCCCACGACAAAAAGGTGCAGCAGGAAAAGAAGCACAACGACGAGGACATTGCTCCCGGGGCAGACACGAAGCCGCAGCCGGGCAAGAAGACGCACATGGAGCATCATGCGTCCGACACTGCGAAAGTGCCCGCCGAGGCGGCTCCAGTCCCAACCACCGAGAAGCCGCTGAAATAGCTCCTCTGCCAATGCTCTAGACAGTCCAACCAGCGCCGGTTGACTCTGACGCCTAACGAGACTGCGCCAAAACCCCCGCGTGCGCTGCGGCAAGCGGTGAAGACAATCGATGAGATGGACGGCGCAGCATGTGGCTCATGCCCTTGTGGTGGCGGATATTGGCGAACACCGGCTCAACGGTCGCGATGCGCCGGCTGTAGAGCCTTCGGCCCTACGCGGGATGGCCTCGCGCATGCGCTGGCTCGGGTCGTCTGCGGCGCGTTGACGAGGCTGGATGCGTGCGACCTGGCGTGCGCGCGTGGGCTCGGAGTATCCGTACGTACGCCAATTGGAATGCGAAGCCCCTTGCGAGTGCTGGGCCGTCGCGACGGATTTCCACCGCTGCGGCCGATCAGTCTTTGCTTGCAACTGCGCGATGACAAGCCAGCAGAGCCGGTCCGACTTCGCATCGCGGCTGGATGTGCGGCCAAGCGGCAATCGCCGTCGGGAAACCGCGGCGCCGCGAGACCGCCATCTATCTTCTCGAGCCTGGCGACCTGCCAGCCGTCTTCATATCGGTGCTCACGGTCGTATCCAATGGCACAGCCGCTAGCAACGCAGCCGCAAACCAATGCCGTGATCCCGCGCGAACGGTATGACCGGGAGGGCGTCATTGGGTGGCACCTTCGCTGCGGTTCCACCAACCACCGCCCAGTGCCTGGAAGAGCGCGGCGCTGTCGACCAGCCGATTGGCCTGTGCCTGGATGCGACCGAGCATTGCCTGCCGCAACGTCTGTTCGGCGTTCAGCTCGACGAGCACTCCAGCCGATCCGGCGGAATGTTGGCGGCGCGCGATCGCGAGGCTGCGCTGCGCTGCACGCTCCGCACCGACCGCGGCGTCCAGCGCCCGAGCATCAGATTGGATCGCGCTCAGCGTATCGGCAACATTCTGGAAGGCCGTCAACACTGTGCTGCGGTATTGCGCTGCCGCCTGGTCGTACCCCGCTTGCGCCGCGCGCTGCCGGTGAAGCAGCGTACCCGCATCGAAGATCGTTTGGCTGACATTCGCGCCCAAGCTCCAGAACCCTGTGCCGGCGCCGAACAGTTCCGAAAAGCGCAGCGCCGAGCTACCGGCCCCCGCGGTCAGGTTGAAGCTGGGCAGGCGGTTCGCCACCGCCACACCAACCTGCGCACTCGCCGCATGCAGCTGCGCTTCGGCGGCCCGGATGTCGGGCCGCTGCTCGACCAGTTTGGAAGGCAGGCTAAGTGGCAGCTCTTCCGGGAGCTGCAACTGGTCGAGCGTGAACTCCGGCAGCGTCGTTTCGCTGGGCAAGGCACCGACCAGCACGGCGAGTTGATTGACTTGTTGCGCCAACTGCTTCTCCAGCGGCGGCAGCGTTGCCTGCACCTGTGCCAATGCTGCTTCTTGCGAAGCCACATCCGCCACACCGATCTGCCCGAGCGTTTGCTGGCGCCGCAGCAGTGCCAGTTGCCGCGCCGCGAGATCGATGAGATCGTGCGTCGCCTCAATCTGCGCGCGCGTCGAAGCGTGCTGGATCGCCGCCCCGACCAGGTTCGCGGCCAAGGTCAGGTGCGCGGCTTCGAGTTGGTAGCGTTGCGTGTCGGCCAGGGCCTGCAGCGATTCGACCTGACGACGGTTGCCGCCAAACACGTCCGGCACGAAGCCAACATTGAGCTGCGCCGTGTGCAGCGTGTAGGTATCGATGCCCGAAGCGATCGGGCTGGCGATCGGGGTTGCTACGCCTTGTCGCGTCGCGTTGTATTGCGCGTCGACGGTCGGGAAATACGCCCCCTGCTGGGCAAGCACATTCTCGCGTGCGCCACGCAGCGCCGCGTTGGCGGCCTGCAGGTCGGGGTTCGCGGCCAGGGCCTGTCGCATCAGCGAATCGATGCTTTTTGATCGGAAGAGCACCCACCATTCAGCAGGAATGTCGCGGCCCTCGATCAGGCGCTGTTCGGGACCGGCGCCGGACGCGGCCGTCGATGCCGGCAGCGCCTGCGCCGTGTAGCGTCCTGTCGTTGGCGCGGCAGGGGCGTGGAAATTGGGGCCGACCGCGCAGCCACCGCCGAGCACGCAGACGGCGACCGCGATAAGGGACTTTCGGGCGCGACCGTTCACGTCGGATTCTCCTCAGCGACAAACTCCGCGTTCTCTTGATCATGCCGATGCAGCATCGCATCGAGACGATGTTCGACCAGGTAATAGAGCGCGGGCAACCAAATCAGAGTCAGCCCGGTCGCCGTGATCAGCCCTCCGACCACGACCGTCGCCAGCGGACGTTGCACGTCGCTGCCCAGCCCATGTGCGAGTGCCGCCGGCAGCAGCCCGAGCGCCGCGACGGTGGCCGTCATGAGCACGGGGCGGAAGCGCTCACGGGCGCCCTGGATGACGGCCTGCAGCAGGGGCATGCCTTCGTCGACATGCAGCCGGTTGAGGTTGGAGACCATGATGATCCCGTTCATCACCGCGACACCGAATAGCGCGATGAAGCCGACCGCGCTGGATACGTTCAGGGTCATGTCGCGCATATGTAGAGCGATCAAGCCGCCGATCGCTCCCAGCGGCAC
>JANYBE010000230.1 GCA_025360945.1 Rhizobacter sp.
ATTCTGACTGCTGTTTTGCTGAATTCGAATAAAGACGTGCTGCCGCTGCGACGCTCAGTTGAGCGCGTCCTTGAGGGCCTTGCCGGCACGAAACTTCGGGACCTTGGCCGCCTTGATCTTGATCGTGGCGCCGGTGCGCGGGTTGCGCCCGCTGCGCGCCGCGCGCTTGCCGACGCTGAAGGTACCGAAACCCACGAGGGACACGGTGTTGTTCTTCTTCAGCGTGGATTTCACGCCGCCGATCACGGCCTCCAGGGCGCGCGCCGCGGCCGCCTTGGAAATATCGGCCTGCTTGGCGATGTGCTCGATCAACTCAGACTTGTTCACGGGCGTTCCCCCTCTAAAGGTATCTCACAATGAATTCGGTGGGTGTTTGGGCTGCACAAGCAACTGACGCGGCAGCGCGTTTGATTACAGCCGCGCACTCACTCAGTGTCAAGCGCGGAAGCGGATTCTATTCGCAATCATTTGCGCAATTCATCGCCCGCATCCGGGGGGCTGTGCGTGCTTTCTCGCTTGACAACGCGAGACCTCTGGCCGCACTGGCGCGTCAACGTACCGTGCTGCGAACCACGAGCGCCACGCCGCTGGCCGTCAGCAGCATGCCGAGCGCCATGCTCCAGGTGAACACCTCGCCGAACAGAAGCCAGGCCAGCACCGCTGTGCAAGGCGGCACGAGGTACATCAGACTCGCCACTTGCGTAGCGGCGCCGCGCTGGATCAGCAGATACAGCAGCGAGCTGCCGCCCAGCGTCAACGCGAGCACCGACCACGCCATCGCGCCGATCATCTGCACTTGCCACACCATCGGCTCGGTCTCGACGAGCGCAAGCGGCAGGCTCGCGATCAGCGCTGCGGCGAGTTGAATCGAACTAGCGGTACGCACATCGCACGCGGCCACGAAGCGCTTCTGGTACAGCGTGCCGGTCGTGATGCACAGCAGCGCGAAGACCGCGAGCGCCAGGTTCCAGTGCGTGACCTCGCCACCACCGAGCTTGTGCCAGACCACCAGCGTGAGCCCGGCCAGGCCGAGCGTCAGACCCAGCCATTGCGTGCGCGACACGCGCGCCTGCGTGGTGCTGATCGCGCTCATCCACACGGCGGTGAGCACCGGCTGCAGGCCGACCAGCAGCGCGACCGTGCCGGCGCCGATGCCGGCCTTCACCGCGGCCCACACGCCGCCGAGATAGCCCGCATGCACGAGCATGCCGACGACGCCCAGGTGGCCCCACTGCGCACGCTCGCGGGGCCATGGCACCCGCGCGAGCGCGACCCAGACGCCGAAGCACACGAGCGACAGCGCATAGCGCATCACCAGGAACTTGAACGGCGGCGAATGGGGCATGCCGAAACGCGCGACGACGAAGCCGGTGCTCCAGATCAGCACGAAGACCCAGGGCATCGCGCGGATCAGCGCACGCTTGTTGTTGGCAGTCACTGCCGGCGCTGAGGGGCCGACCGCCGAGCCGCCCCACGCCGGCCCGCATCCTCTCGGGGGGTCGGCGAACGTACTCGTTCGACGAGGGCTTCCATCACCGTGCTTTCGCGCGAATTTCGGGCAGCGCTTTTTGCAGGTAGTACACCATCGACCAAATCGTCAGCACCGCCGAGGCGTAGATCAGCCACGTGCCCCACAGCTGCGTGTCGACCAGGGCAAACAGCGTTCCATGGTAGAGCAGGAACGGGATCGCGACCATCTGCACCACGGTCTTGATCTTGCCCAGCATGTGCACCGCAACGCTGCGCGACGCGCCGATCTGCGCCATCCATTCGCGTAGGGCAGAGATCGCGATCTCGCGGCCGATGATGATCAGCGCGACCAGGCTCTGCACGCGTGCGAGCTCGACGAGCACGAGCAGCGCCGCGCAGACCAGGAACTTGTCGGCCACCGGGTCGAGGAAGGCACCGAACGACGAGGTCATGTTGAGCCGGCGCGCGAGGTAGCCGTCGGCCCAGTCGGTGAGCGCGACGACGATGAACAGCACGGTCGCAATCAGGTTGCGATCGGCCTCGGCGAGCGGCAGGTGAAACACGCCGACGATCAGCGGGATTGCGACGATGCGCGCCCAGGTCAGCAATGTCGGCAGGTTGAAGAACATGCGGGCATTG
>JANYBE010000231.1 GCA_025360945.1 Rhizobacter sp.
CGCTGCTGTCGGTCGGCCGGCCATGAGGACAAGCCCCACTCCATCCGACCTCTATTTCCCGTTCTCTGCGTACGCGAGTCGCGCCGCAATATGCGCCTTGAGTCGATCGCCTGCACCGGCAAGCTTGCGTTTCACATCGCGCTTGGCCCGGTGAACGTTGTCTCGGAGAACGTGAAGTCTCGCCCGATTGCGCTGCGCTTGAATGGCCATTGGTTTCTCCGTTTGTGGAGTCACAGGGTAACGCAAGCGCAACTCGGGCTCAAAAGTGCTCCCCCTTGGCTGCGCAGGGGCGCCGATCCTTACGAGGCGCTCGGCGAGCCCCGGGAGCTCGGCGCATTGCGCTCAGTCTCCAGCGGCTTGCGAAAGAGTTCGTACTTTGGGACGCGAACCGTCTCCGGCATGCGAAGCCTGCCGGAGACGGTTCGCTTGAAGTACCAGGGTTAGGCCGCACTGCTACACACCGGCGCGTGATTGCAACGAGGCGGCTATGAGGCTCCAAACGATGAGCACAAGCTGAGCCAAGTTGATCAATATTGCAGCTACGTGCATGCGGCGGAATGCTGAGATGGAAGTTGTGTCGCTCGTCTGAAGCTGGACTCGCAGCGAGTCCATCTTGGGAATAACCTTCCGTCGCAAAATGGTGGCCAACAGCGCGAGACCGGTAGCGCCAGCGGCGAGCGTCAGCCTCCCAGCCAACGCGAGGCTCACAGCAGTTGCACTTGCGGTGTACATCGCGGCAAGGTAGTACGTGTTGAAGAAGCCCCGAACGAAGCGGGCGTCCATGGGCGTGTCGTGCTTGAGAATCAACAGCGGCACAGAACCCAACAGGAAGTACCCGTGGGTGACTAGCAGAGCCACCGTGAAGAAGAGGGCCGCGATCAGGGCTGCAGGCATATGGGCTTGGGCAGGTGGTTCCTGTTGCGATAGCGGAATCAGGCCGAGCGGAACCGGGACCCGGTCGAGGATCAAAAGGCCCGTGGGTAGAGCTGCTCGGCTGCTGACGAGGCTCGATTTTCGCGCTCGTCGCGCTGGCCCTTCTTGATCATGGGCATGGTCTCGATGCCAGCGAGCGCGGCGAGCGAGCGGCGGAAGTTCTTGCCAGCATCACCTCGATTGGATATTGCAGCCGCTTGAGCACCTTGCGCAGCGTCTGGCTCATCAACCTCTTCCCGTCGTGCATCGACTCAGGGTACCAGCGTAGGCCAATTGCGACAGAACCGCAATTCCTATGTCGGGTCGACGAAGGTCGCGTTCGGACTTTCAGCGAACACATAGGAGATCATGCGTTTGAGCGTTGGACGGGTCCCTATTTAGCCGCCTCGCAGTCCCTTCTGCGGGTTGATACGCATGACGCAGCGCATGCGTGCTGCTGTAGACTGGCGCAAAGTGGAATCGGTTCCACAAATCAAAGACCCGCCCTCGAATGGCCACCGTCGCCAGCAGCTCGACCCGAGCCGCATCCCCATCCGCCGAACCCAGCTCGATCGTCCTCGGCCCGCCGCGGAGCTCCGCGATGGCGCGTCGCGACTTCATTTGGGGAGTCGCGACGGCGTCGTACCAGATCGAAGGCGCGGTGCGCGCCGACGGCCGCCTGCCGTCAATTTGGGACACCTTTTCGGCCGAGCCCGGCAAGGTGCTGCACAGCGACACGGGCGAAGTCGCCTGCGACCACTATCACCGCTGGGAATCCGATGTCGACCTGATCGCCTCGCTCGGCGTCGACGCGTACCGGCTGTCGATCGCATGGCCGCGCGTAATGGACGAGAAGGGACGGCCAAACCGACGCGGCCTCGACTTCTACAAACGCCTGCTCGACCGCCTAGCCGCCAAGGGTCTGCGGCGCTTCGTCACGCTGTACCACTGGGACCTGCCGCAGCACCTAGAAGACCGCGGCGGCTGGCTGAACCGTGACACCGCCTACCGCTTCTCCGAGTACGTTGACCTCGTGAGCCGCGAATACGAAGGCCAGGTCGACGCGTGGGCCACGCTGAACGAGCCGTGGTGCTCGGCGTACCTCGGCTACGGCATCGGCCACCATGCGCCGGGCCTCGCGAACATCCGCTACGCGACGCAGGCGATGCACCACCTCCTGCTCGGCCACGGCCTGGCGCTGCCGGCCCTCGAGCGCAACGATCCGCGCGCCAAGCGCGGCATCGTCGCGAACGTCGGCCGGGGCACCACTGATCGCAACACGCCGGCCGACTGCGAGGCGGCGCGCCTGTACGAACTGCAGCACAACGACTGGGTCCTCGGCCCGCTGCTCAAGGGCGAGTACCCCGCCGGCCTGTTCGACACTCTGTGGCCGGGCAGTCTGCCGCTGGTTCTCCCTGGCGACATGGAAATCATCGGCCGGCCGATCGACTTCCTTGGCATCAATTACTACTTCCGCTCGAACCTGCGCAGCGATGGCGCGCATGGTTTCCAGGACGTTCCGCTTGAAGGCGTAGAGCGCACCCAGATGGGCTGGGAGGTTTATCCGCAAGGCCTGCAAGATCTGCTCGTGGGCTTCAAGGCGCGCTACGCGAACTTGCCGCCGATCTACATCACCGAGAACGGCATCGCGTCGGACGATCAGGTGGTCGACGGCGAGGTCGACGACTCGCAGCGCATCTCGTTCCTGAACCGGCACTTCGCGGCTGTCGCGAACGCGATGGACGCAGGCGTCGATGTTCGCGGCTACTACGTATGGTCGCTGATGGACAACTTCGAATGGGCGTTCGGCTACGAGCGTCGCTTCGGGCTCGTGCACATCAACTATGCGACACAGGCGCGCACGCTCAAACGCAGCGCGAAAGCGCTGCGTGCGTTCCTCGCGGAGCGCGAAAAGACCTGAGCCAGCCCGAGGAAGAAGACCTCGTTCAGATTCACAAGAGGGCCGCATTGCCCAATCGACCGGAGACGACGCCATGGATTCGACGATCAAGCTGAAGCACATCGCCATCGCGGCCGCGCTGGCAGCCTCCAATGCCGCGCACGCGCAAAAGGCCGAGGTGATCCACTGGTGGACGTCCGGCGGCGAATCGGCGGCCGTGAAAGAACTCGCCGACGCCTATCAGAAGGCCGGCGGCACCTGGGTCGACGCGGCCGTGGCCGGGGGCGAGAACGCGCGTGCCGCAGCGATCAACCGCATCGCCGGCGGCAACCCGCCGACTGCCGCTCAGTTCAATACGAGCAAGCAGTACCACGACGTAATCGCCGAGGGCAAGCTCAACGACATCGACGTGGTCGCCATCAAGGAGGGCTGGGACAAGTGGCTGCCCAAGCCGATCGTCGACAGCATCAAGGTCAACGGCCACTACTACGCGGTGCCGGTCAACATCCACAATCCGAGCTGGTTCTGGTATTCGAAGTCCGCGCTGCAGAAGGCCGGTGTCCTCAGCGAACCGAAGACGATGGATGAGTTCT
>JANYBE010000284.1 GCA_025360945.1 Rhizobacter sp.
GATGCGCACCGGGTCTTCACGGTAGCGCGCGGCCGGGTCGCCGATCATGCGCAGCAGCTTCTTCTTCACGTCCTTGATGCCGCCGTGGTAGTCGACGACGATCTCGCGCACCGGGTCGTAGTACATCGCGTTGATCGTGAAGTCACGCCGGGCAGCGTCGTCGATCTGCGGACCCCAGACGTTGTCGCGCAGCACCCTGCCCTCGGCGTCGACCGCGTGGCTTTTGCCGGCGAGGTCGCTCTTCGAGGTCTTCTCGTTGCCGCTGACCTGCTCGGCCACGGCGTTTTCGACCATGGCGCGGAAGGTCGAGACCTCGATCACCTCCGACAGACCGCGGTCCTGCCGGCCACGCCCGAAAACGACGTGAACGATGCGGAAACGCCGCCCGATGATGAACGCGCGGCGAAAGCAGGCCTTGACCTGCTCGGGCGTCGCGTTGGTCGCGACGTCGAAGTCCTTGGGTTTGAGCCCTACCAGCAGGTCGCGCACCGCACCACCGACGATGTAGGCCTCGAAGCCCGCATCGGCGAGCGTGCTGACGACCTTGACGGCACGTTCGTCCACCAGTTTCGGGTCGATGTGGTGCTCGCTCTTGGGCACTTCGACGCGTTGGCCCGCGGGCGCCGCAGTGTCGGCGGCCTGCGCCTTGTGCGTCTTGCCTAGCAGTTTGTCGATGAATTTCTTGATCATTCGCGGGATTTCAATCGAACAGTTTCAGGATGCGCCAATCACGCGCTTCGGCGATGGCCCGCAGCGCAGGCGTCGGGTTAGTCGCCACCGGATCGGTGGCGCGATCCAGCAGCGGCAAGTCGTTGACCGAATCGCTGTAGACGCTGACGCGCTCGAAGTCGGTCCAGGTCGAACCTTGCGCTGCCAACCACTCCGTCACCCGGGTGACCTTGCCTTCGCGGTAGCTCGGCGTGCCGACGATGCGCCCCGTGATGGTACCCCCGGCGCCGCGCTCGAGCCGGACAGCCAGCAGATCATCGATTCCGAAGGCGTCGGCGATCGGCGCGGTAACGAAGTCGTTGGTCGCGGTGACGAGCGCGATCAAGTCGCCGCAGCTCCGGTGCAAACGCACGAGTTCCAGTGCGCTGGGGCGAAACGCCGGCGCGATCACTTCGGCCATGAATTGAAGGTGTGCAGCGGCGCATTCGGCCGGCGTGTGTGCGCGCAGCGGCTCGGTCGCGAACGCGATGTAGGCGTGGATATCGAGCTGGCCGGCCTGGTACTGTGCGTAGAACGCATTGTTGTGGCGCGCGAACTCGGCCGAGTCGACCCAGCCAATGCGGGTGACGAACTCGCCCCAGCCGTGGTCGGAGTCGATCGGCAGCAAGGTGTCGTCCAGATCGAACAGGCAGAGGTTTCTCATGTCGGGCCTTCCTCGGAAAGCATCTGCTTCAGCAGCGGCACCGTGATCGCGCGCTGCGTCGAGAGCGAGAATTCGTCGAGGCGGTCGAGCAGCGCCATCAGGTGCTTGAGGTCGCGCGCGAAGCGCGTCAGCAGGTAGTCCATCACGTCGTCGGAAAAGAACAGTGCGCGGCGATCCGCCTCGCGGCGCAGCGCAGCACGAGTCTCGGCTTCGGACAGCGGCTGGATCGCGAAGACGTGGCCCCAGCCCAGACGCGTACGCAGGTCTTCGCGTAAGGGCAGATCCACCGGCGGCACGCGGCCCGACGCAATCACCGGTACGCCGCGCGTTGCCGCCTCGACGAACAACGTGAACGCCGCGTGCTGCTGGTCGGCGTCGAGCGCGTCGCAGCTGTCGATCGCGATAAGCGCCCAGGTCTCGTCGTTCGGCCAGGGCGCGGCGTCGGCCGCGTTGAACCAGCCCGCGTGCAGGCCCTGAACCTCGAAGCGGTGTACCAGCGCCTGCATCAGGTGCGTCTTGCCGCTGCCACTCACACCCCAGAGGTAGACCGGCGCGGCCTGCGCACCCAGGCCTTCGAGGTGCGCAATGGCCGATGCGTTCGCGCCGGGGAGGAAATTGTCGAACGCAGGCGCCGGCAGCGCGGCAATGGGCAACGGAATCTGTCTCATCCTTTGAACAGGTCACTCGCCAGATACAGTTCGCGCAGGCGCCGCACCGCGACCACCAGCACCGCGCTGACCGGCAGCGCAATCAGCACGCCGACGAAGCCGAACAGATGCCCGAACGCGAGCAGCGCGAAGATCACCGTCAGCGGACTCATGCCGATGCGCTCGCCGACCAGCCGCGGCGTCAGCACGAAGCCCTCGAGCAACTGACCGATGCCGAACACGACCGCGACGCCGATCACGCCGTGCCAGCCGCTGAACTGCAACACGCCCGAGATCAGCGCGAGCGTGAGGCCCAGGCCGAATCCGACGTAAGGAATGAACACCGCAAGACCGGTAAATACGCCGACCGGCACCGCGAGATCGAAGCCGAACAACGTCAGGCCGACGCTGTAGTAAATCGCAAGCACGACCATGACCGAGAGCTGGCCACGCAGGTACTGGCCGAGCACGCTGTCGCACTCGTCGATGAAGCCGTGGGTGCGTTCGCGCAGCCGCGGCGGGACCAGGCCACCCAGGCGCTGGCGCAGCTCGATCCAGTCCATTAGCAGGTAGAACAGCACCATCGGCACGAGGAAGACGGTGCCGATGATCGCCAGCAGGATGCTGCCGCCAATGCGCGCCGAGCTCAGCGCGGTCGCCATCCATTCCTCGAGGTTGGCGTTCAGGTACTTGAGCACGAAGGCCTTGATGCTCGCCGTGTCCAGCGCCACGTCGATGTCGAAGCGCGAGAGCACCGGCGTCAATGCGACGTTGAGCCGATCGGCGAAAAGCGGGATCTGCTCGCGCAGCAGCGGCAGCTGCTTTGACAGGATGGGCACGATCAGCAGCACGACTGCTAGCACGATGATGATGGCCGCGACCTCGACGACCCCGACCGCGACGACACGCGGCACTCGCCGGCGCGCAAGTCGCTCGACGAGCGGATGCAGCACGTAGGCCAGCACCGCGGCGATGATGAACGGCGTGAGCACCGGCCCGAGCAACCACACGACGAGTGCGCCGAGCAGGCTCAGAGCCATCCAGGTGGCGGTTTGGCGTTGCGCGGGAGTCAGCGTCATGGGCAAGGCGGCGCGCGTGCGGCCACCACGTGAGGAGTGGCGTGATTCTACGGGCGAGGCAGCGCCTTGATCCGCTGCGCGACCATCGCGCGATCGGGCGCTTCGCTCACCTGCTCGAGGTAGGTCTCGAGGTCACGCGCGGCTTCGTCGCACCGGCCGAGGTCGGCGTACAACAGGCCGCGGTCGCGCCGCTCCTCCCAGGCCTGCGGCAGCAGCACGACGAGGCGCTGCATCACCGGCAGCAGCCGCTGCCAGTTCTGCGCGCTGCGGTGAATCTCCTTCAGGTTGCGCAGCATGCGCGAGACGATCTCGCGCGGTGTCGCCGATTGCAGGAACAGGCCCATCGGCACATCGAAGTCGCCCTGCAAGCCGCGGCTGCGCTTGTAGGGCACGAGCAGTTCGTCGAGCTCCTCGCGCGACAGCGACTGGCCCGTGAACGGGTCGATCACGACCTCGCCGTGCTGCTGTCCGGTGTGCATGCGCAGCTTGACCAGGAAGTGCCCGGGGAACGAAACGCCGCGCGCCGTCAGGCCGATCTGCGTCGCCAGCTCCATGTACAGGATCGCCAGCGTGATTGGAATGCCGCGGCGCTTGCTGAGCACCTCATGCAGGTAGCTGTTGTGGGGGTCGTAGTAGTCGTTGACATTGCCGGCGAAGCCGAGCTCCTGGAAGAAGAACCGGTTCAGCCAGCGCAGCCGCTGGACCGGCACTGCGTCGGGTGGGAAGCGCTTCTTGAGCCGCACCGCCAGCGCGTCGATGTCGGCCAGCACGGCCTGGGTGTCGAGTTGTGGGAACTCGTCTTGAGCGACCGCGGCCGCGGCCTCGACAAGCGATAGGCTGGCGTCGTCGGCCACGAGCGTGGCGAAGAATTCGAGCGCCGTCGGCGTCTCAAACGTCATGGGACCGGACATGAGCAACAGTTTATCCGCGGCGCATGAACTGGCCGAATTTCAGCCCGCTGAGCGCGAGCGTTCCGAAGTAGAGCAGCGCCGCACCAGCCAGGCACAGTGCGACCCAGCCGATGCGTTGCCACTGATGTGCGCCAAGCGCGATCCAGTCGATGTGGCGCTCGGCCCACCACAGAAGTGCCCCCAGCAACGCGGTCGCGCAGGCGACGCGCAGCGCAAATGCGCCCCAGCCCGGCTCGGGCGCGTAGGCACCGACGCGCTTCAGATCGATGAACAGCCACAGCGCATTGATCATCGCGCCAACGCCGATCGACAGTGCCAGCCCGACGTGGCCGAGGAAGGGCACGAAGCCCGCATTCATCAGCTGCGTCAGCACTAGCACGACGACTGCGATCTTCACCGGCGTGCGCGTGTCCTGGCGCGCGTAGAAGCCCGGCGCGAGGATCTTCACGCCGACCAGGCCCACCAGGCCCACGCCATAGCCCATCAACGCACTGGCCGACTGCCGCACCGCGAACGCATCGAACGCGCCGTGGTGGAACAGCACAGATATCAGCGCGGTCGGGAACACCAGCAGCGCAATCGAGCACGGCAACGCCAGCAGCAGCACGAGGCGCAGACCCCAATCGAGCAAGCCGGAGTAGGCGGCCGCGTCCTTGCGTCCGTTCGCGGCCGATAGCTGCGGGATCAGCACGATACCCAGCGCGACACCGAGCAGGCCGGTCGGGAACTCCATCAAGCGGCTCGCCCAGTCCAGCCATGACACCGCGCCCACACCCTGATGCGTCGCGATCTGGGTATTGATCAGGATCGAGACCTGCGCCACCGACACGCCGACCAGCGCCGGCGCCATCTGCCGCAACACCCGGCCGACACCCGGATGCGCCCAGGCCGTGCGGACCCTGCCAGGCAGTAATCCGATGTGCGGCATCACCCGGATGCGGTGCAACACCGGAAACTGGATCGCCAGCTGCACGACGCCGCCGACCATCACGCCGACCGCCTGCGCGTAGATCGGCTGGATGCCCCAACGCTGGAACAGCGGACCCAGCCACAAAGCCGCGGCAATCGACGCGAGATTCAGCAACACCGGCGTGGCGGCCGGCACGACGAAGCGCTTCCGTGTGTTCAGGATGCCGGCCGCAAGCGACACCATCGAGATCAGCCCGATGTACGGGAACATGATGCGTGTCATCAGCACCGCTCCGTCGAACTCCTTCAAGCCCGAGGCCATCAGGAACACCATGATCGGGGCGGTGACGACGCCGACGACGCAGGTCAGCATCAACACCCAAAACAGGATCGTCGCCACAGCGTCGATCAGTGCGCCGGTCACGGCCTCGCCATTACGCGCCAAGGTTTCGCCCAGAATGGGCACGAAGGCCTGCTGGAACGCGCCCTCGCCGAACAGGCGGCGTAGGAAGTTGGGGATGCGGAACGCGACGTTAAACGCGTCCATCCAGGCGCTGGCCCCGAAGGCGTTCGAGACGGCCACATCCCGGGCCAGGCCGGAGACGCGCGATACCAGCGTGAGCAGCGAGATGGTGGAGGCGGCCCGCAGCAGGTTCATTGCCGGCGGATTATAGGTAGCGCTCGCTCACGGCCGGATCGTCGGTTTGCGGCCTTGTCGCGTCGAATGCTATACTCGTGGTCTTTGCCCCACTAACCTAGTTACACCACATGGCCACCTCGTCCAAAGCCAAGAAGAAAACAGTTCGCATCGCTTCGGGTCTTAAGCGCGTGCGGCAAGACGTCAAACTCAACGCCGCCAATACCGCGCTGCGTTCGAAGTTCCGTACCGTGATCAAGAACGTGCAGAAGGCCGTCGTCGCTGGCGACAAGGCCAGGGCTGCCGATCTGTACAAGACGGCCCAGGCCGTGATCGACTCCGTGGCCGACAAGGGCCTCTTCCACAAGAACAAGGCCGCTCGCCACAAGAGCCGCCTGTCGGCCAAGGTAAAGGCGCTCGCCGTCGCGGCCTGATCTTCTGGGGCAAAACAACAAGGGCTCGCAGTGCGGGCCCTTGTTGTTTCCGGGCATCGCACATCGCTCGGACCAGGGTATCGACGGGCGCCTTCAGCCGGTGGCCGGCGCCCGGTGTTGATCAACTGCGGTTGCGGCTGAACTGCCCGTTTGACAACTCGAACTCCGCACCCTCGGCACTTGCCGGGCGCCACGTGCGCAGGTTCAGCTCCCAACCTGCTCCCAACCGCCAATTCGATACGCGCGTGGCCCGTCACCATCTTGGCGGTCGATTTCCGCGTGCATGCGTGATCGCCGCATCAGGGTGCGCACTCGCACTCGAGCACTCGATGTGATCTGAGCGCCCGCGTCCCGTGCCGACCGCCCATCGCCGCAAAGCGGATGACGGCGCGTCAGGAAGCCCGCTTCGCCACCTCTGGCACCAGGCACGCCTCGGTCAGCTGCAGTTGATTGTCCCTGGCGAAGTTCATCACGAAGTCCCAGGCCATCGGCTCGACACCCTTGAGCGCCTCGCTGACGATCACGCACTTCACGCCGTTGATCATGCGCGGCACGCACAACGGCGAGTAGCCGATGAAGGCGCCGATACCGCCCTGCGCGCCGTCGGGCCGGAAGCACGACATCGCACCCGCCAGACGCTCGGCCCAGTCGCCGGGGCGAAACGTGTGGCCATCGAGGGTCACGCCCTGGATGAAGAATTCGCGCGGTTTGGAGTTCGTCATCGGTTCGGTTTGGCCGAAGGTCGCCGGCCAGGCGGGGCGTTCGGTCCACAGCGGCCGTCGTACAGCACGCGCCATTGTGCCGCGAATGTGTTGCAGTGCAGCACGATCGGTGCCAAGAGGGAGAACTTGCATGCCTGATTCATCGGCAATTTCCGTGTGCGATTTAGAATTCCTTTCGAGCGGGAGGTGACCAGTGCACTCCCGCTCATTCATTTCCACCCGGAGTGACCCCGATGAATGCACCCGACAAGCTGCCCCCGCCGTCCCCCGAGCCCCATGTGATGAAGACTTACGGCCGCGTGCCGCTGGCACTGTCGCACGGCCGAGGCTGCTGGCTGTGGGACACCGAGGGCAAGAAGTACCTCGACGGCCTGGGTGGCATCGCCGTCAACACGCTTGGCCACGCGCACCCGAAGCTGGTGCCGGCGCTGACGGACCAGATCGGCAAGATCATCCACAGCTCCAACTACTACCTCGTGCCGCTGCAGGAGCAGCTCGCCGCGAAGCTGTGCGAGCTGTCGGGGCTGACGAACGTGTTCTTCTGCAGCACCGGTCTGGAGGCCAACGAAGCGGCCTTGAAGATCGCCCGCAAGTACGGCCACGACCAGGGCATCGATCGCCCTGAGATCGTGGTCTACGAGGCCGCTTTCCACGGTCGCTCGATCGCGACCTTGTCGGCAACCGCTAACCCCAAGGTGCAGGCCGGGTTCGGCCCGCTCGTCGAGGGCTTCGTGCGTGTGCCGCTGAACGACGTGGCGGCGATCGAAGAAGTCGCGAGCACGCGCAAGAACGTGGTCGCGGTGTTCCTCGAGGTGATCCAGGGCGAGGGCGGCATACGTCCGTCGACGATCGAATATCTGCAGGCCGTGCGCCGCGTCTGCGACGAGAACGGCTGGCTGCTGATGCTCGACGAGGTGCAGTGCGGCATGGGCCGCACCGGCAAGTGGTTCGCGCACCAATGGGCCGACATCCAGCCTGACGTGATGCCGCTGGCAAAAGGCCTTGGTTCGGGCGTCCCGGTGGGTGCCGTGGTCTGTGGTCCGAAGGCGGCCAATGTGTTTGGCTCGGGCAACCATGGCACGACGTTCGGTGGCAATCCGCTGGCAATGCGCGCCGGTGTCGAGACCATCCGCATCATGGAAGAGGATGGTCTGCTCGCGAACGCGGCGACCGTGGGTGCCGCACTCAAGGCCGGCCTGGAGCGCGAGCTGGGCGGTGTCAGGGGTGTGGCCGACATTCGCGGCCAGGGCCTGATGCTCGGCATCGAACTCGACCGCCCGTGCGGCGTGATCCTGACGCGAGCCGCCGACGCCGGGCTGATGCTCAGCGTGACGGCCGACAAAGTGATCCGCCTCGTGCCGCCGCTGATCCTGAGCGCGGATGAAGCGGCTCAGATCGTCGCGATCCTGTGCCCGCTGATCAAGGCCTTCCTCAGCGAACCATCATGAAGCCCGGCATGAGCCTCATCAAGCACTACCTTCAGTTCAAGGATTTCCGCGCCGAGGAGTACGTCTATTTGTTCGAGCGCGCGCTGACGATCAAGAGGCGTTTCAAGAACTACGAGAAGTACACGCCGCTGGTCGACCGCACGCTGGCGATGATCTTCGAGAAGGCGAGCACGCGCACACGCGTGAGCTTCGAGGCCGGTATGTATCAGATGGGCGGCTCGGTCGTGAACCTCACGACCGGCGACAGCCAGCTCGGGCGCGCCGAGCCGGTCGAGGACAGCGCGCGGGTGATCAGCCGCATGGTCGACATCGTGATGATCCGCACCTTCGAGCAGACCAAGCTCGACGCCTTCGCTGCGAACTCGCGTGTGCCGGTAATCAACGGCCTGACGAACGAATACCACCCGTGCCAGATCCTCGCCGACGTATTCACCTACATCGAACATCGTGGCTCGATCCAGGGCAAGGTCGTAGCCTGGGTCGGCGACGGCAACAACATGGCCAACACCTGGCTGCAGGCCGCCGACATCCTCGGCTTCACGTTGCACGTGAGCACACCCGGCGGCTACGAGATCGACCCGAAGATGGCCGGGGTCACCAATGCGGCCTGCGTGAAGGTGTTCAAGAACCCGCTCGACGCCTGCCGCGGCGCCAACCTCGTCACCACCGACGTGTGGACGAGCATGGGTTACGAAGCCGAGAACGCGGTGCGCATGAAGGCCTTCGCCGATTGGTGCGTGGACCGCGAGATGATGGCGGCGGCCCAGCCCGATGCGCTGTTCATGCACTGCCTGCCCGCGCACCGCGGCGAGGAGGTCGAGGCCGAGGTGATCGACGGCCCGCAGTCGGTCGTCTGGGACGAGGCCGAGAACCGCATGCACGTGCAGAAGGCGCTGATGGAGTACCTGCTGCTCGGCCGGATCGGCTGATCCCAATTGCTTTATCTCTAAAGTATTTTTGTAAGCGCACGCGTGCTGTGCGGTTTTACCGACACCACGCGCTTTCGGCCGGTGCTACCTTTGCACCCGCCATGAAAAAACTCTGGGACATCTCCCCGCCCATCGCGCCTGATTCGCCGCTGTTCCCCGGCGACACGGCCTACTCACAGCAGTGGACCGCCACCATCGCGCCGGGCTGCCCGGTCAACCTCAGCGCGATCACGATGTCGCCGCACATCGGTGCGCACGCGGATGCCCCGCTGCACTATGGCGAAGGCGCGGCGACCATCGGCCAGGTCGAGCTCACACCCTATCTCGGCCCCTGTCGGGTGATCCACGCGATCGGCTGCGGCCCGTTTGTGCGGCCCGAACACCTTGCGCATGCGCTGAAGGACTTGCCGCCGCGCGTGCTGGTGCGCACCTGCGAGAAAGCCCCGACCGCGTGGTCACCCGAGTTCAGCGCATTCGCGCCCGAGACTGTCACCGAGCTCGCCGCACGCGGCGTGCTGCTCGTCGGCATCGACAGCCAATCCGTCGACCCCGCCGACAGCAAGACGCTTGCCAGCCATCACAACCTGCTGCGATTTAACCTGCGTGTGCTGGAGAACCTCGTGCTCGACGACGTGCCCGCGGGCGACTACGAGCTGATTGCCCTGCCACTGAAACTGATGCTGGCCGATGCATCGCCAGTTCGCGCGATCCTGCGCAAACTTCAATGACGCGGCCAAGCTGGGAGAACTGCCATGACGACACGACAAGATTGCCTCGCGCTCGACGCCAACGACCCCTTGCGCAAGCTGCGCGATGAATTCGAACTGCCCGAGGGAGTGATTTACCTCGACGGCAACTCGCTCGGTGCCCTGCCCAAGACCACCGCGCCGCGCGTGCAGAACGTCGTGCAAGGCGAATGGGGCGTCGGCCTGATCCGCAGCTGGAACACCGCTGGCTGGATCGACCTGGCACAGCGCATCGGCAACAAGATCGCGACGCTGGTCGGCGCGGGCGAAAGCGAGCTGATCGTCGGCGACTCGACCTCGGTTAACCTGTACAAGGTGCTGAGCGCGGCGATCGCATTGCAGAGGGCCGATGCGCCCGCACGACGCGTGATCGTCTCGGAGCGCAGCAACTTTCCGACCGATCTCTACATCGCCGAAACGCTGGCGCGCGAGCATGGCCTGAGGCTGGTGCTGATCGACGCGGACGAATTGCCCGCGCACCTGAACAGCGATCTCGCCGTGCTGATGCTCACGCACGTGAACTACCGCACCGGCCGCATGTTCGAGATGCCGCAGGTCACGCGCGACGCGCACGCCGCGGGCGCGCTGGTCGTCTGGGACCTAGCGCATTCGGCAGGCGCGGTGCCAGTCGACCTCAAGGGCACTGGCCCCATTGAGGAAGCCGCCGACTTCGCCGTCGGCTGCGGCTACAAGTACCTAAACGGTGGCCCCGGCGCGCCGGCCTTCGTATGGGCACATCCGCGCCACACCGCTCGCATGGACCGCGAGCAGCTGCGCCAGCCGCTGTCGGGCTGGCTCGGGCACAAAGCGCCGTTCGAGTTCACGACCGACTACCGGCCAGCGCTCGGCATCCAGCGCTTCGTCTGCGGCACGCCGGCGCTGCTGTCGATGTCTGCGCTCGAGTGCGGCGTCGACGTGTTTCTGCGCGCCGAAACCCACGGCGGCCTGCCCGCACTGCGCCGCAAGTCGCTCGCACTGACCGCGCTGTTCATCGAACTCGTCGAAGCGCGCTGCTCCAGCCACGCCCTTACCCTCGTCACCCCGCGCGAGCCGGCGCACCGTGGCAGCCAGGCAAGCTTTGCGCACGCGACCGGTGGTTATCCGGTGATGCAGGCGCTGATCGCGCGCGGCGTGATCGGTGACTTCCGCGCACCCGACCTGCTGCGCTTCGGCTTCACACCCTTGTACAGCACGTTCGCCGATGCCTGGGATGCTGTGGAGCATCTGAAGGCCGTGCTCGACTCGGGCGAGTGGAAAGAAGCTCGCTTCAATCAGCGCGCAGCCGTGACCTGAACCGCGAGAACGCGATGACCAGCCCTACCGAAAAAATCGTCGCCGACGAAGGCGCTCAACTCGACTTCTCAAGAGACATGAGCTACGCCGACTACCTGCACCTCGACGAGGTGCTGGGCGCGCAGCACTTGCTCTCGCCCGCGCATGACGAGATGCTGTTCATCGTGCAGCACCAGACCAGCGAGCTGTGGATGAAGCTGCTGCTGCACGAGCTCCGCGCCGCGATGCAATGCGTCGCGCGCGACGAGCTCGGCAGCGCGTTCAAGATGCTCGCGCGAGTCAGCAAGATCATGGAACAGCTTGTCCACGCCTGGGACGTGCTCGCGACGATGACGCCGCCCGAGTACTCGGCGATCCGCCCGTATCTGAGCAACAGCAGCGGCTTCCAGAGCTGGCAGTACCGCTGCATAGAGTTCATGCTCGGCAACAAGAATGCGGCGATGCTCAAGCCCCACGCGCACCGGCCGGAGATCCTCGCGCGCGTCGAAGCGGTGTGGCGCGCGCCCTCACTCTACGACGAAGCGTTGCGCCTGCTCGCGCGTCGCGGCCTCGCGGTCCCCGCCGAGAACCTGGAGCGCGACTGGACCCAGCTACACGCGGCCAGCGACGCTGTCGAGGCCGCCTGGCTGGTCGTCTACCGCGACCCGAAGGCTTGGTGGGATCTGTACCAGCTCGGCGAAGAACTCACCGACCTCGAGGACACCTTCCGTCTGTGGCGCTTCCGCCATGTCACCACGGTCGAACGCGTGATCGGCTTCAAGCGCGGCACCGGGGGCACCTCGGGTGTGGGCTACCTGCGCAAGATGCTCGACGTGGTGCTGTTCCCAGAGATCTGGAAACTGCGCACCGATCTCTGAGGCGCTCGGGTGCCGACCTGCAGTACGCAGAACGCTGTCGCCGTGATTACCCGTTGGCAGGCGCCCCGGGCTGGTGCTTCGGGGCGCCGACCATGAAGCTCTGAACCAGCTCTTCCGCCATCCGGCCATGCGCCGCGAGCAGTGCGGGGAGCAGGCAATCCTTCATCGCGAACCGCTTTGCCGCAGGTGCTTCCGCAAGTGCTTGTGCGCAGGTCCCATGACCACCATCGAGCCGTAATGAGCATTCGGGGGCACTTGGCCAGATGTGGCAAGCTGAGCGGCAAGGCTGCTCCCGTAAAGAATCGTCAACTGTCCTAGTGCTAAGCTGGCCCGATGAGCCACCGGCACGAGCTTGTCGAGCGCGAACACATGCTGCGCGACATGCAGCATGAATCGTTCGCGTACTTCGTCCACGAGGTCAATTCGGCCAATGGCCTGGTCTGCGACAAGACGGCGGCGAACTGGCCGGCGAGCATCGCTGCGATCGGCATGGCGCTGACGGCGTATCCGATCGGCGTCGAGCGCGGCTTCATCACGCGCGCGCAGGCGTTGCACGTCAC
This sequence comes from Rhizobacter sp., assembly GCA_025360945.1. Taxonomy (GTDB): domain Bacteria; phylum Pseudomonadota; class Gammaproteobacteria; order Burkholderiales; family Burkholderiaceae_C; genus LMDS01. The sequence continues at coordinate 12,545 of JANYBE010000284.1, forward strand.
GCTGACGACGCTGCGCTTTCTGATGGCCAGCGAGCAAAGCGAGTCGCCGGCGGCGAGCGGCTACAAAGGCTTCTTTTACCACTTCCTCGACATGCAGACCGGGCGACGCGCCTGGGACTGCGAGCTCTCGAGCATCGATACCGCGCTGCTGATCGCCGGTGTGCTCGCAGCGCGTGAGTACTTCAGCGGCGAGGCTGTGGACGAGCGCGAAGTCGGCGATCTGGCCGATGCGCTGTACCGTCGCGTCGACTGGGAGTGGTTGCAGTGCGACGGCCCGGCGGTACACCATGGCTGGACGCCCGAGGCTGGCTTTCTGCCCTGGCATTGGCGGGGTTACGACGAGTCAATGATCCTGCATGTGCTCGGCCTGGGCTCGCCCACCCACCCGCTGACGACCCAAGCCTACGACACCTGGACCTCGACCTTCGAGTGGACCCGCGTCGAGGACATCGACTACCTGCATGCGGGGCCGCTGTTCATCCACCAGATGTCGCAGGTGTGGCTCGATCTGCGCGGCACTCGCGATGCATTCATGCGCACGCGCGATTGCGACTATTTCGAGAACAGCCGGCGCGCCACGCACGTGCAGCAGCGCTACGCGATGCGAAATCCCCATCGATTCGCGATGTACGGCGAGTTCTGCTGGGGCATCACTGCCAGCGACGGACCCGGTGCCCGCGCGCGTGGCCAGCAGGTCGCGGGCCGCACCTACTACGACTACGTCGCGCGTGGTGCGCGCGATGGTCCCGACGACGGCACGCTGGCACCGTGGGCCGTGGTTGCCTCGCTCCCGTTCGCGCCCGACATCGTGTTGCCGACAATCGAGAACCTGCGCCGTTTGCAGCTGCACACCGACAACCCCTTTGGATTCAAGGCCTCGTTCAATCCGACCTTTCCGACCGACCGGCATCACGCCGTCGGCTGGGTGTCACGTCATCACTTCGGCATCAACGAAGGCCCGACGCTGCTGATGATCGAGAACCACCTGAGCGACACCGTGTGGCGCTTGATGCGCGGCTGCGACTACCTCGTTGCCGGGTTGCGGCGCGCTGGCTTCGAAGGCGGTTGGCTGGATGCCGCGCCGCGCTGATCGCGACCGCTTCCAGCCGTTCGCTTTGGACTTATCCGAGCTTCACCGGCACGAAGATCTTGTCGCCGTCGCGCTGCACCAGCAGTGCCACGCTCTTGGGCTTGCCCGCAAGCACGCTCCTCACCTGCTCGATCGACTGCACCGGTTTGCCGTTGATCGCGAGCAGCACGTCGCCTGCTTCGATGCCGGCACGGGCCGCCGGGCCGGCAACGTTCTCCACCACCATGCCCTGCTCAACGCCGGCCTCTTTGCGCTCCTCGCGCGTCAGCGCCCGCAGCCCCAGGCCGAGCTGGCCGGGCTGCACCTCGCCGCTTGCGTCGGCGACCTCTGCCTTGTCGGCATCGGCGCTCGCCAGCTTGGCCTCAACGTCGCGCGGCGAGTGATCGCGCCACACTTTCAGCTTGACCTTCTCACCTGGCGCCGACAGACCGATCAGGCTCGACAACGCCCCCGAGCGCACCACTGGCTCGCCATTGACCTCGGTGATCACGTCACCGGACTTCAGCCCGGCCGCGGCCGCCGCACTGCCCGGCGCCACGTTAGCAATCAGCGCGCCATCCGGCTTCTTCAGGCCGAACGATTCGGCAAGCGCCTGGTTCAGATCCTGCACCGTCACGCCCAGACGCGCATGCGTCGCCTTGCCGGTCGCGACGATCTGGTCCTTGACCTTCAGCGCGACGTTGATCGGGATCGCAAAGCTCAGGCCCTGGAAGCCACCGCTTTGCGAATAGATCTGCGCGTTGATGCCGACCACCGCGCCACTGCCGTCGAACAGCGGGCCGCCCGAATTGCCAGGGTTCACGGCCGCGTCGGTCTGGATGAAAGGCACCACCGCATCACCGGGCAACGAGCGGCCC
>JANYBE010000363.1 GCA_025360945.1 Rhizobacter sp.
TCGTGAGGAGCTTTCGCTGCGCTTCGACCTCGGCTTGGCGCGCCTCAAACAGGGCCTGCAGGGTGGCCTGATTCGAGCGGTAGGCGGCCATCGCAGCGGCGGTGCGTTGCTGCGCGGGTGTGACCACGCCGCCCTGGAACCTCTCGATGCGCTCCCGCAGTCGAGAGACATCGATGGTCAACGACAGGTACTCGGCCGTTGCCGCGCGAGTGGCCTCCGAGCGGTCGGCTTCGGCCTTATCGACGAGTGCCAGCTTCGAAGCGGCTTCGCGATCCTGGCGCCGGTCTCGAGCGACTTGAAGCGGGATGCTCACGCCGACCGACACCATGTCCGAATAGCCGGTGCGCTGACCATACGAGACCTCCCAGGTCCAGTTCGCCTTGCGGTCGCTGGACGCCACTGCCGCCGTCTGCTTCGCGACCTCGATGTCTCCCTGCAGTGCTGCTACGCCGGGGTGGTTCGCGACGAAGGCGGCTTCCGTGGGCACCGGGAATCCGCCCACCTGCAACAGCCCCTCGAACGGCGTGCCGGTCCAACGTTGAAGGACGACGTCGGCGGTGGCCTGTTGCTGCCGCACATCCGCCGATTCGTCCTCGGCCATCCCGCGGGCGGCGGCAAGCGCGAGGACCTCATGGCTGCTCGCTGTCGATGCCGACAAGCGCGCTCGCGATGCCTCGAATTCTTCATTGACGTGGTGTTCCATCAACGTCGTCAACGTGAGCGACTCGCGCGCGAAGTACGCATTGATGTAGGCCAGCGCCGTCTGCAACCGAGTGTCGGCAGCCCCAATGCGCACAGCGATCCTCTCCCTGGACACCATGGCGTCCGCCGCAGCTTGTCGAGCTGCGCGCTTGTCGGCAGAGAGCCACTCCTGACTGATACCGATGCGCTTCATCGTCATCGAGTCGCGGGTAGTGCTCAGCCGGTCGGAGCCAGTCACGGGCAGGTTGTCGACGCCGGCCCGCAGCGTGGGGTCTGGCAACTGCCCCGCGGCTCGTGCCGCTTCGGAAGCACTAGTGACGGACGCGCGGGCCGAGCGAGTGGCCTCGGAGCGCTGGACAGCCTTCTCGAGCGCTGCTTCGAGCGTGAGAGGTGCTGCCGCTACCGAGAACGGCAAAAGCGCGGCGGCCATTGCGGCCACTCGCAAAGAGAAGATTGACATGGAGACTCCGCGAACAAACGAGGCGAGAGCTGGAGTGCGGGCAAGCCGCACCAGCGCCGGTCAGTCGACGGAGAGGTCAGACGCGAAGTCTGAGCGTGGAAAGAAAGAGAGGGTCCGGAGGCGGCCTGGCTTCGGGTGCAAGGGCCACCGGCAACGCTGCAACTCGTTGAGCTTCGAGCACCAGCGGCAGTGCCAGCACCTGGACGATGGCGGGCATCGTTAGCGTCGCCACCTTGACCATCTCGAACGATTGGGCCGCACCCGCCGAGTGTTGGTGGCACAGAACCGGCTGCGCCTGGTCCATGCCTTCGCAGGGCTCGCCCGCCACCATCATCTTCGTCATTACAGCGGCACTTTCTTGGCCCGGGCAGACGTAGTTCGCCAATGCCAGCTGCGAAAACAGCAGCGACAGCGCCACGAATAGCGAGGTGATTGGGCGGTGGACTGAACGACGACGCATTGAGGACAGTGTAGCCGGCGGCGATTTAGTCGTGACAGGACCGCGTGGTCTTACCGGGCAAGGCGCGGCCCGAACATACGCGCCCAGATAGAGGCGGCTGAATGCGACGGCAAGCACCATCGCTGCGGTAGAAGCCACCACGGTAATGCGCCACCTTCACTCTGACCGAGGTCTAGCGGCGGGAGTCGACGCCTGGAGGTGACGCGCGCTCAGCAGGACGAGCGCGACGCCGCAAAGTGCTGCTCCCGCGTAGAAGGTTGCGGCGGAGCCAACTGTTTCCCACAACAGGCCCGCAAGGATGCTGGCAAAGAGCATGGCCAGCCCACTGACAAGATTGAAGACCCCGTACGCAGTGCCGCGAAGATCGTCAGGCGCCGTGTCGGCAACCATCGTGGCGAGCAGCCCCTGAGTCATCCCCATGTGGACGCCCCATAGGCCGATACCCACAAACAGTCCAACGAGGCCGGTCGCGCGCGCCAAGATGAGGTCCGCGGCGACAAGAACACAAAGCCCCCACCCGAGCAGGCGACCATGGCTCATCGAATCCGACAGCTTGCCGAAGGGGTAGGCGGAGGCGGAGTAGACCAAGCTCATGACAACCATCACCAATGGCACCAGTGCCGTCGGGATTCCAATTTGCTGCGACCGCAGGACAAGGAACGCTTCACTGAATCGCGCGAGCGTGAAGGCCGCACCCAGCGCGACTACCCACCAGTAGGCCGACGAAAGCCGTCTCAGGCTGTCACGTCGGATTGGGTTCGTCGGGACGTCGTCTGGATTCGACGCGGGCTCGCGGATACCGAGGTAGAGCAAGGCGACCGCCGCAAACGCCGGGACCGTCGCAACCCAGAACACCGCCCGAAAGTCGTTGGACCACAGAAGCATCAGACCCACCGCCACCAGCGGCCCGATGAACGCACCGACCGTGTCCAACGATTGCCGTAGGCCAAATGCCGCGCCACGCATTTCTTTGGGCGTGAGGTCTGCAACCAAGGCATCCCGAGGAGCGCCCCGTATACCTTTGCCAACGCGGTCGACAAGACGAGCCGTCACGACCAATCCGAAACTCGCTGCCAAGGCGAACATCGGCTTGCTGACGGCGCCCAGTCCGTAACCCACCAATGCAATGCCCTTGCGTCGGCCGAGGTAGTCGCTCAGTGCGCCTGAGAAAACCTTGACGAAGAGCGCCGTCGACTCCGCCAGCCCCTCGAGCAATCCGACAGCGAAGACGCTGCTCCCCAGCACCGTGACCAGGAACAGAGGCAGCAGGCTGTGAATCATCTCCGACGAGATGTCCATCAACATGCTGACAAAGCCGAGGACCCAGACGCCTCGGGGTATCGCGCGCAGGGAGGATGGGGTCGGTCCCTTCATGGGCCATTGTCGGGTGTGGCGGCGGGACGAACGCACTCGCGCTTGCGACGCATCGACTGTCGCCCCAATGTATCGCGCTTCTCACTCTGACTGCCAAAGAAAACATCGACGGCTTGCGCTCGGGCGTCCCGGACCCGCCCCGAACTACAGGGGTCCCGTCACCGTTCACGCGTTCGGTGGCTCCGTGCCGGCAAGTACGGCCGCGGCGCCCAAGACCAGCAGGAGCACGAGCGCCTCAAAACGCAAGACGGTTTTCAGGCGCTGGCGCCACGGCCGACGCGAGGCGTCGCCGATGTCGGCGCGCAGGTCGTCGAACAGCGCAGGCAGGACTCGAAAGCGATTGAATCCTCCGAGCGCCGCGGCGACGGCCACCAGCGCGACCTTGCTGCTGAGCGCCAAGCCGTATTCCGACGACACCAGGTCCATCAGGCCGAGTCCGGTTCTCCATACCTTGAACATGCCGGTGCCCACGACAACGACCAAGGCTACCGTGGCTGTTGAACTCAAGGAGGCGACCCACTGGGTGGCATCAAGTCGATGCGGCATTGGCGCCCCCGCTGGGGGCAGCCGAACCGCGGCCGCAAAGAGCACCATCCCGACCCAGAGCAATGCCGCGACCATATGGGCGGCGTCGATGGCGACGTCCAACGAGAGGTCCCCCTGCGAGCCAGCATGCGCGACCACGCTTCGGCTCCACACCAAAGCCGCCAGTCCAAATGCGGCGGACCAAAGGCGTGCCCGCCCGCGATGCTCTGCGCTCCAGCTGAGCCCGGCGACCACCGCCCAGGCGATCCCTCCCGCCACCGCGGCGTGCCCAAAGTGGGTGTCGCGCAGGAGAACCCATGCTGTCGAGCCTGCTTGCAAGAGAGGCGTATCGCCCATCACCGCCGCTTGAAACCAGACCGCGCAGACGAGCCCCAGAAACGTGACCACCAGCCCGGCACGGCAAGCCAGCCTTCCCCGTGTGCGGGCAGTGTCGCTCCACGTCGAGTCGGCGTCGCAGAGCCACTCATTGGATGCCAGTGATGCAAGCGTCAAAGAGACTCCGGCGTTGATGGCCACGACGTCGGCCAGCAGCAGCTGACCGAGCAGGTCCTGCGCCATCACTTCACCGTGAACCGCACTTCGCCCTTCGTGTGGTGGCCGTCGCGGCCCATCGTGGACCACTCCACACGGTAGTCGCCCGCTTGCAGTTTGGGAACGGGCACAACCAAGGTCTTGTCGTCGCCTTCAGCGAGCGTCGGCATTCCGGCCTGGACGACCACGTCGCCAGAACCGGTGAACTTCACGCTGCTCATGGCAGCCTCGACTGGCTCGTTGTAGTGGAGCTTTACCGCCGCGGGTGCAACCGCGACGGTGGACCCGTTCTCCGGCTCGGACTTCTGCAGCTTCGCGTGCGCGAAGGCAGTGGTTGTCGCAGCAGCCGTGACGAGCAGGGCGATGGTGCATAGGGTCTTGTTCATAGAATTCAGATGTTGGTCAGTGGAGGATTAAGAACTATTTTGCCGATTCAATCGCCGTCACGGTCAGCGCGCCATTGATGTTCTCGGCAGCGAATTTCACCCTGTCGCCAGCCTTCAGGGTATCTAGCATCTTCGGGTCGGCGGCTTTGAAGACCATCGTCATGCCGGGCATGCCGAGGTTCTCGATGGGGCCGTGTTTGAGCGTGACCTTCCCTTGGTCCTTGTCGACCTTTCGAACCTCACCCTCAGTCGAAGTTGGAGCGGCGCTCGCAGAAGCTGTGGCGGCCGGATGATGCGACGCATGGTCATTGGCATTCGATTGAGCGTGCGCCGAGGCAGTCATAGCAAGCGCCGCGGCAGCGAGGAGATGGGCGAGTTTCATGGGGAGTTCCTTTCAATGGCCTTCGTGGCCGGTGGGTTTGCGGACTTGCAGGGTGTTGGCGTCGGCTCGTGGCGCGGGCGCGCGGACCGTCTCGGGCATCTCGGCCGTGTATTCGCTCGCGAGCGTTCCCGCCGGGTGTTTGTACGGCCCCGGGTCCTTGAAGTCACCGCGCCCGATGTCGTCGCGGACCTTGACCACGCTGAACATGCCACCCATGCCCACCGGCCCGAAAGGCCCGGTGCCGGTCATCATCGGCAGTGTGTTATCGGGCAACGGCATCTCCATCACGGCCATGTCGTGCATGCCTTTGTCGCCCATCACCATGTAGTCGGGCACGAGGCTCGAAATCTTCTTCGCGACGTCCCTGTGGTCCACGCCAATCATGGTCGGGACCGAATGGCCCATCGCGTTCATCGTGTGGTGTGACTTGTGGCAGTGGATGGCCCAGTCGCCCGCGAGCGCGTCGAACTCGAAGGCGCGCATCTGGCCGACGGCGATGTCGGTCGTGACCTCCGGCCAGCGCGCACTCTTGGGCACCCAGCCGCCATCGGTGCCGGTCACCTCGAAGTGCGGTCCGTGCATGTGGATGGGGTGGTTCGTCATCGTGAGGTTGCCCACGCGGATGCGCACGCGGTCTCCGGTGCGCGCGACGAACGGGTCGATGCCGGGGAACGCGCGGCTGTTCCACGTCCACAGGTTGAAGTCGAGCATCGTGTTCACCTTCGGCGTCGCGCTACCGGGCTCGATGTCGTAGGCGTTCAGGATGAAGCCGAAGTCGCGGTCGACCTTGAACTGCTTCGGGTCCTTCGGGTGCACGATGAACAAACCCATCATCCCCATCGCCATCTGCACCATCTCGTCGGCGTGCGGGTGGTACATGAAAGTACCTGGCCGCTGCAACACGAATTCGTACATGAACGTCTTGCCGACGCCGATGGGTGGCTGGCTCAGACCCGTGACCCCATCCATGCCGGAAGGCAGCAGCACGCCGTGCCAGTGCACGCTGGTGACCTCGGGCAGCTTGTTGGTGACGAAGATGCGAATGCGGTCACCTTCGACCGCTTCGATGGTCGGTCCGGGGCTCTGGCCGTTGTAGCCCCAAAGATTGGCCTTCATGCCCGGGGCGATTTCGCGCACCACGGGCTCGGCAACCAAGTGGAACTCCTTGACGTTGTCCTTCATGCGCCAAGGTAGGGACCAGCCGTTGAGCGTGACGATGGGCTGATACGGTCGACCGTTCGGCGGCGGTCGCGGCAGTTGCATGGCTGCAGACGACTGCATCACCGCCTCGGGCAGGAGGGCTGCGCCGGCGCGGCTGACGGCTGCTGCACCCAACATGGTCGCGCCTGCAGCCTTGAAGAATGTTCTGCGATTTGTCATTGATTTTCTCCTTCAGTGGGCGGACTGCGCGGACGCTGCGGCAGTGCTCGGGCCCATGACGGGCGTCGAGCCCAGCGAACGGCCCGTGAGCGCGGCCTGCAGGTTGGTCTCGGCCACCCAGTAGTCACGCAGTGCTTCGACCGCGCCGGTGACGCTGGATATCTGGTCCTTGGAATCCGCGAGGAGTTCGAAGACGCTGGCGAGCATTCCGTTGTAGCGAAGCATGTTCTCGTCGGAGATGCGCTTGCGCAGCGGCACCACCTCGTCGCGGAAGTGCCTGGCCAGGTCGTAGGCGGTCCTGTAGGCAGAGTACGACTCGCGCACCTCGGAGCGGGCGTTGATGGCGAGTTGCGCCGTGCGGTTCACCGACTGCATGTACGTGGCTTCCGCCCGCGCAACACGCGCCGAGCCAAAGTCGAACAGCGGCAGCTCCAGCTCAATCTCGTAGCCGTTCTTGCGGGACTCGCCGGTGTTGCTCTGGTTCTGGTACCCCACCTGCAGTACGTTGATGAAACGAGTCGTCTTCGTGAGTCCCAATGACTTGGCAGTCGCTTCGGTCGCGCGTTTGGCCATCAGCACGTCGAGGCGCTTGTCCATCGCAATCTGCTCGGCATCCTTGGGTTCGGCTGGTGCGGCCGGCAGTTCCGGCAGCCGTTCTGGCAGCTTGAACTCGAGCTGGTCGCCGCTGAGCGCCAGGACTCGGGTCAGGCGCTCGCGAGATGCGATGGCTTGGTGCCCGGCCCTGGCGAGTTGTGCAGTCGCGTCAGCGTAGAACGACTGCTCCCGCATCTGGGCCAGCCTGTTGAAGTTGCCTGCCGCCGCCATGCGCCTGGCCAGCTCGTTCGATGCATCCGCGGCTTCCTTGACCTGTCCGAAGTAGGCGGCGAGCTGCTGCGCGGTCACCGCCTCGAAGAACGCCTTGCGCGCCTCACCTGCTATTCCCACGGTCTCGTAGGCAGCCTGCAGCTGCGTCTGCTCGAAGCGTCGCTGTTCGACCTGCATGGCCAGCGGCATGGTGAACAAGCCCAGCACATCGAACAGCACGGCACGGTCGATTTCGACGGCGCCACCGCCGCCGAGACGGCCGAAGCTGAACGACGGGTTCGCGAGCCGACCAGCGCGTACGAGGTCGGACTCGGCGATGCCAAGCTCGGCGTAACTGGCCTGAAGGTCGCGGTTGTTCAGCAGCGCGATCTCCACCACGCTGTCGGCGCTCAGCGGTTGCTTCAGCAACTCTGCGATGCGTGCCTTGGCCGAGTCGGTTTGTTCGCCGGTGCGCTGGTACGTTGGCGTCTGCCCGACACGCTCTTTGGTCAGTTGCTCCACGGTTGTGAAGCCACCGTCCTGAGAGAACGAAGCGCATCCAGCGAGCACGAGCGACGCCAGCGCGGTGGCGGTCAGGCGAATCATGGTGTGCCTCCCTTCTTGGGATGACCGTCATTCATCGGCATGGGCTTCATTGGCATCGACCCGCTAGCAGGAGTCGCTGCTGCAGCTGGCATCTCCATGCCCTTCATGCCGCCCATGCCGTGTCCGGCGTGGCCGTTGGCACCATCTGGGGCGCCTGCCACGGTGGCATTGAGCTCTCGCCAGTTGGCGAGCGGAGCGTCCCTGTAGGGCTTGTAGTCTGCGAAGGCCGACCGGTATGTCAGCTGCGCAGTCGCCTTCGGCTGCTCAGTCTTGGCCTCTTGCGCAGTGGCCAAAAGAGGCGCGCACGCGGCAAGTGCGACGCCCCAGGCCAGTAGGATGCTTTTCATTGTTTGAACTCATCTGACGCACCGGTGGGCGAAGCCAACGGCGGGTTTCTCGTGCGTTGGACGCACGAGCCCTGTTCGGCCTCTCAGCGGAGGCCTGCCTGGGTCAGATGGTTCGTGGAGGACGGTCCTGGCCGCCCGATTGGAAGGCCGGGATGGACGCCGTGAGCGCAGGGAAGGCAACCGAGGAAATCAGACTCGGCTGCCCGAGCGACGGCACCGTGCAAACCATGGAAGCCATGCAGCAGCCGCTCGCGCAGAAGTGGCAGTTGGCTGGGTGTTCGCCCGTCGAGGAATGGTCGTTGGTCGCATCACCACTGGCTTGGTGGTGTGCCGACGAGTGGTCGGCATGCATCTCGTGGCCCGCATGCATGTCGTGGTGTCCGTGTTCAGCGACGACTGCCGCCGAATTCCGCCCCTCACCATCCGGGCACAGCATGGTCGCCGCCATCGCGCCCCGGATGGGGAGCAGGATGGCCAACAGGACGACGATGAAGAGGCGGAGGTGTTTCACGACAGCTGATTATCAGGTAGCTGGTCTGTGCGTGCAGGAAAGCGAAAGTTCCAGGCGTCTTGGCTCGCGTCTCATCCGGCGACGCGGTGCCTGGCGCGAGGCGTGGCTCGCTTGCGCGCTGCCCCGTTCGACATCGCAGCATCTCCTGCCAAGCCATCGAGGATGGGGCACTCCGGTCGGTCGTCACCGTGACAGCTCTGAACCAGGTGTTCGAGGGCGGTCTTCATCACGAGAAGCTCCGCAGCCTTCAATTCGAGTTCCTTGATGTGCGCTTGAGCGAGGGCCTTCACCTGCCGGCTCGGGCGCCGGCGGTTTTGCCACAAGCCCACCAGTTCGGCGATCTCCGAAAGCGAAAAGCCCAGGTCACGAGCGTGGCGGATGAAGCGCAGCGTCTGGACTTCGTTCTGCTCGTACTGCCGATAGCCAGAATCCGTGCGCCGCGCTTGGGGTAGCAGACCGAGCTCTTCGTAGTGCCGAATCATCTTGGCCGACACGCCGGACGCGCCTGCTGCCTCGCCGATGTTCATCATGAAGCTGTTCTCGATGGATGCTGCTGTGCAGGCAGTCTAGACCTTGCCACCGTGGCAAGGTCAAGGGGAAGCCCACTTTCTCTTGTGTGGTGCCGAAATCGCTTGACCTTCCCATCATGGGAGGGTCGAAATTCGGTTCATCGGAATCAGCTGGAGAGCAAGATGGTCACCTTCGAAGTCAACGACATGACCTGCGGTCACTGCGTCAGCGCCATCACCAAGGCGGTGGCGTTCGTCGACCCCGGTGCCAAGGTGCAAATCGACTTGGCGTCACACCGCGTGCAGGTCGAACCATCCGCATCGAGCGCGGATGTCTTGAGCGATGCCATCCGGGTGGCCGGCTACACGCCTGTCGAAGTGGCCGGCGCTACGGCTCCGGCCGTCAAAGCGACGCCGCGAAAAGGCTGCTGCTGCGGTTGAGACTTTGGAGCGGCAGGCGCGATATGGCCGGCATGGTCGCGGTCGACGGAGTCTCGGCCGAACCGCTCGACCGCCGGCCGTTTCAACGTGGCTGCGCCGGACATGACACGCCGCGCCGCATTCATCGCGTCTGCGTCGCTGGCGATGGCGTCGCCAGCGGCGGCACGTCGGTGGCCCGCACAAGAAGCACAGGTGTCGGCGCCAGGCGGACGATTTGCTCGGCGTCGCTCCCCATGAAGACTCGGCCGACGCCGCGGCGTCCGTGGGTGCCAAGCACGATCAGGTCGGCATGCCACTTCGTCGCTTCGGCGACCACCAGATCACAGACTCGCCCGGCGAAACTGTCGGACAAGACCGTGTCGACCGGAACTCCACTCGCCTCGACACGCGCCTGGCATCTCTTGAGGATCTGCTCGCCACCCTTTTGCAACTGAGCTATCAGGTCGGCGGTCATCGCGCCCAAGCTGTCCATGCCTGCGGCGTAGATGAGTTCGTCGACTACGTGGATCAGCCGAAGGCGCGCGCCAGTCAACTTGGCCAGCTTGACAGCCTCGTCCAAGCCGAGGTTTGAGGTCGGACTGCCGTCCACGGGAACGAGGATGTTGGTGTACATGGAGATGCCCTGAGTGAGCGGACCGGAAATGCGGATGCCCGAGTCTCGCGTGCAGTGCGCTATGGGGTTTGACCCAGATCAACGACGGCGCAGGGCGCTCCGACCAGGACCACGCAGACAGTCTTGGTAGGCCGCGTTCGACCTTCTTGCGCAGCGCTCGTTCGAGTCAACGACCTATTTAAGCACTGCAATCGAGCACCGCAGTATGGACATCCCAGAGTGCGCGTAACTCGTTCGGGCGTCTGTGCGCTCTCGCACACGACAAGATTTGCCTTGCAATCCGCCATGGCTCCATTGCGCACTGGCCTGGCGCTGCTTTGTGCTCGGGGCGTGTGGGCGTCGCTTGCAGTGGCGTTCGTCAGATGCGCTTGAACGCAAGCACAAGGCTGATGGCCAGCGGCAAGGTTGCGCCTATGCACGCCGCGGCCAGGACGTCCGTAGGCCAATGCACACCGAGAACAAGGCGGGAGAAGGCCACGAGCAGCGTCCAGAGGAAAGCCACGCTGACAACCCATTCGCGGGATGGCGGCCACAGCCGGGTCAAGGCAAGTGCAACGGCGGTGGCAACGGCCGCCACCACGAGCGTGTGTCCACTCGGGAAGCTGGAACCCGAATACGACTCCGACGGCCAGAGAGCTGGCCGGGTTCGATCCACAAATGTCTTCAAGATGTACACCAGCGCGGCCGCGGTCGACGCCGATGCGGCCAGCAGGGAGGCTTCGTAGCGGTGCTTCCCATACAAGAGGGCGATCGTGGTCAGCAAGACCACAGGGACCAGGACATAGGCGGACCCGCTCAAAGTGATGACTTCGAAGACTGCCGTGAGCGCAGTTGAAACGTGAGCATGGACGAAGACGAGGATCGCCCTGTCGATCGTGCCTGATTCGCCGCCGAGAACGTCCTCGCTGACCTTGAGGGCCAACACCGCAAGGACGAGCGCCGAAAGGATCGCCAAGCGGCGCCGCTCCAGCAATATCGACCATGCCGGTTGTCGCAGGCGCACGTAAGCCCGAAAGACAGAATAGAGGCAGAACACGATGAAGCTCATCTTCGACGTGTCCTCGAACAGTTCGAAGATCACGTCTACTTCCGAGGATCGCGCCAGGCATTCATGGTGATGGGGCAGGCGCGGCGTCCAGCGGTCAGCGGCTGGCGGTTCCGGCGCCCGTAGCTTCGCGGGCGGCGATCTCGCCCATTCGAGCCGGCCCCCACCAGACCAGCGAGAGCGCCGCGCCGACCAGCAGGACGAGGGCAGCCGTCCAGAACGGCATCATCGGGGCTAGCGTGAACAAGGAGCCGGCACCCATCGAGCCGAGCGCCTGTCCGAGGTTGCCGGCAGCAGCCTGCTGGCCAAGCAGTTTCCCGGGCGCTTCCGACTGGCGTTCGAGTAGTTCGTACGACAGGACAGGCCCGACCATTCCAGCACCGGTGGCCACCACGGCGATCATCAATCCGAGCGAGCCGGCGTCCGGCACCAGGGACGTGAACGCGAGTGCCAAAGCCGAGCCTGCAAATGCGGCGGCGACCCAGCGCTGGTCGATGCGGCTGCGCACCGATGACAGGAGCAGCATCGACTGTGCTGTCAGCATCGCGAGGCTGCAGGTGATGAACATCGCGGCCATCGTCGCGGTGGTCAGCCCAAGTGTTTGGCTGCCGAATAGATTGAATCCAACTTCGAAGGTGCCGACTGCGAACGACGCCAGCAGTGCGAGTAGCATCGAAGCGTGTACGAAGCGCCTGCGGGATGCGCCGTCTTCCACGGTCAGGGACGGGGCGACGGGGTGGTTGCGTCCGAGACACAACGGGGCCAGCAACAGAAGCGGCACGCCCGCCAAGGCGACCGCCAGTGCCGGCCAGTTCAACATGGTCCCCATCTGCCCGACGGCCACACCCATCACTGGTCCGGCCAGCCATGTGCCGAATGCCGGCCCGGCGAGGAAGCCGACGAAGGACGCGCTCCCCAGCAGCACGAAGCGGCGACTGCGATCGATGGTCGAACTGAGGTCGGCGATGTAGGCCTGTGCCGTCGGCACGATCGCGGCGGCGCCGGCGCCGGCCAGCAGCCGTGCGGCGTAGACGAGGCCGATGCTCGGTGCCAGCGCCGTGCCCACGCTGCCGACCAGGAACGCGGCGAAGCCGATCAGAAGGACCAGCACTCGCCCGTGCCGATCCGAGAGCCGACCCCAGAGCGGTGCGAACAGAAACAGCGCGAACAGATAGACACCACCCAGCATGCCCACATGCCAGGCCACCGTCGACGCCGGCACAGTGCCGAGGTAGCGCAACAGATAGGGCCGAATCAGCGGCAGTCCGGCACCGTAGCCCAGCGATACGACGAAGACCATGGCGCCAAGCAGCGGCATCGCGCCCTTTGCCATGGGCAAGGAGGACGTTGCCGTTCGTTGGAGGCGGCCGAGAGCGTTCGTCGCCATGTCGCTATCGCCTCGAGATGTGGAGAACGAAGCCTGCGAGCCAGACCAGCGCGGGGACCAGCAACAGCCATCTGAAATCCGAGTGAAGGTCGAAGTTGATTGCGCTCATGAGCGCAACCGTCAGCACCCCAGACATGGCGATAGCCCATGACGTTCCCCTCCAACGCGAAGACATCGCGACGCAGGCCGCGGATACCGTAAGCACGCCAGTGCCTGTCATGAATCCACCCATCACGATGAACACTCGTTTCAGCCAGCCTTCCAGACCGGGAACGGCAGCCCGCAGCTGTGCAAGAGAGCTGCCCATGAATCGCGCGTCTTCCGGCAGCAAGGGTGGTCGCAGGAAGATGAAGTAAAGACCCAGCGACACCAGCCAGATGCCGCACGCGATCAGCATCCATGTCGAGACATGGCGGGCTCTGATGCGTGCACTCCTGGTGTCCATCCCGGATCGCGTCAAAGAACGACAGGCCTGTTCGACAGTTCGTTCGCGCGATCGTCGGCGGGGAAGTGCTGTGCAAGGTGCTGCGTCACAGCCTGCACGCCGCTGATCACGCCGCCTTCATAGTTCGACTGCTTGAACGCCGTTTCCATTTGATGGCAGACCTTGCGCCATTCTTCGGCGCCGACCTTGGCATGGATGCCGCGATCCGCAACGATTTCCACGGCGCGATCGGCGAGCAACAGATAGATCAGCAAGCCGTTGTTGTGCTCTGTGTCCCACACGCGCAGTTGCGCAAAGAGTTCGATGGCTCGTTCCTTTGGCGACTGGCCCTTGAGCAGCGGCATGCCATCCAGCGCGCCCTCGACCACGAACCGGATCTCGCCAGCATGTGCGGTCTCGCTGGACTTGATCGCCTTCTCGATCGCGTTCAACGCGCTGCGAGGAAAGGCCCGAGTAACTTGGCCGTGTGTCGTCAGCAAGTGCTTCAAGATGCGTTGGGTTTTCATGATCACCACCTCCCCGACGCACCGCCGCCACCGAAGCCGCCACCGCCGCCGCTGAATCCACCGCCACCGCCGCCGCTTCGGCCGCCTCCGCCGTAGTAGCCGCCCAAGCCGCCCATACCCCGTCCGCCCATTCCTCCACCGAGAAAGGTGACGAACAGCGCGATGACGCCCGCACCCAAGGCCATCGACA